>JARRPS010000006.1:0-19618 GCA_037382625.1 Gemmatimonadota bacterium
GACCGCTTCGTGGGACTCAATCCGGGCGAGAAGATCGACGTCTCTTGCCATGTGCCTGTCTTGATAGGAGGAGTGAGTTTGGAAACATCCGCCCCTACTCGGCGGCTCCCAGAACGCGGTCCGCGAACCCGTTGGCCGGATCCTCGCCCCTTGAGATTCGGGCGCTGACCACCGCCGGGCCCCGGTTGTAGGCCAGGAGCGCCAGGCGGGCGTTCGCGTCGTAACGGTCCATCATCTGCTTAAGGTAACGGAAGCCGAGTCGCAGATTCGTGTCGCGGTCGTAGAGCTGCCTCTCGGTGAGTCCGGGCTCGAGCCACAGCGCGGTGCTGGGGAGCAGCTGGGTGTAGCCGATGGCTCCGAGAGGACTCACGGCCCGCTGCCGAAAGCCGGACTCGTGTCTAACCAGCCGGAATCCGAGCTCCGGTTCCAGTCCCTCGGCGACTGCGGCCCGCTGGAGCGCCGAGGCGAGGTCGGCGGGGATCCCGTATGCTTCGGACCAGGTGAGAATCGACTGGGCCCGCGCCAGCTCGTGCTGAACCGCGGCCAGCTCGCTTTCCAGTTCCATGGCTCTCTGGGCCGACTGCTGATGCGCCCGGTCGACGGCCTGGAGCCTCGATGTCAGCGACACCGCCCAAGATACCGTAAACACGAGCGCCAGAGTGGCGAACAGGCAGATCGCAACCCGGCCACCGGGCGAAATTCGCCCGAGCGCCAGCGCGCGCATTCTATTCTTCCCGTTCATAGCCGCTACCTCGTTCGGACTTCGAGAATGTGCCGGGCTCCCGGCTGCTCGGGAGGGTCCGCTCCTCACCTGCGCCAGGATCCACTGCGGCCGCCGTCCTTCTCCAGCAGCCGGATCGCGTCGAGCTCCATGGCCCGGTCGCGGCCCTTGCACATGTCGTACACTGCCAGGAGCCCCGCGCTGACCGCGCAGAGCGCCTCCATCTCGATTCCGGTCCGCGCCTCCGTCCGGGTTTCCACACGGATCCGGAGGGCGGGGGGATCGTCTTCCGCCTCGATCTCCACCTTCACCGCATGAAGCGGGAGCGGATGGCAGAGGGGAATCAGGTCCGCCGTCTTCTTCGCCCCTCCGATCGCGGCGATCCTGGCGACCGCCATCACGTCACCCTTCGGCATCGTCTCGTCCTGGATCGCACGAAGCGTCTCCGCACTCAACCGGATCCGGCCCTCGGCCACCGCCCGTCTCGGCGTCACGGCTTTGTCGCCGACATCCACCATTCGGGCCCGCCCGGACTCGTCGAGGTGCGAAAACCGCTCAATCTCGTTCACGAGGCGCCAGTTACCCGCGGCCCGGCGACCCGTTCCGACCCGTCGTCCCGGTGGGGCGCAACTCCCGAGCCAGACCGGACAAGAGAATTGCAGCGATGGCCTGCGGATTCCCGTTTCCGAGCGCTGCATCGCGGGCATCATCCACATGAGAAGCCGCGGAAATCCAGCATTCCGGAGAGATGCGGGCAGCCTCGGAGATTTCGGAACCGAGCCCGCGATCCGCCGTGAAATCGGGTTCGTCGGTCGCGAGAGTGATGCAGTCGCGCAACACCGATTCGAGCGCGTCGAGGAGCTCGGCAAAAGGCCCTCGCCCCCCGGACGGCGCGAGCGCGGTGGCGACCGCCCACCGGTCGCTTCGATCCGGTGAGAGCGCAGAACGAACCATCCGAAGGGCAAGGGTCCGAAGCTCTTCGTCCGACTCGGCGAGGCGCAGAGCCCGCCCGATTCTGCCCTCGGCCATGCGAGCGAGCTCGAGCGCACGGGAGGGTTCGATGCCGGCCTCCCGTTCGAGAAAGCGCCGCACGTCCTCGGCCTCCAGGGGAGGCACGCGCACGGCCAGGACACGGGAGCGAATCGTCGGCAGCAGCAGGCCGGGCCGGCTGGAGGTCAGCACGAACACGGTGTCGTTCGGGGGCTCCTCGAGAAGCTTCAGGAAGGCGTTCGCCGCCTCCGGGCTCGAGGCCTGGGGAACCATGCGGTCTGCGTCACCGACGATGTACACGGCCCCCCTGCTCATGGCCGGTCGGCGCGAGGCACGCTCCCGGATCTCGTCTACGATCTGCAGGTAGATCGCCGCCGATCCGTGCTCGTCGGGTCCGAGGAGCGGATTCTCCCGCCGGACCGCCAGCGCGGAGGCCCGCGCCTCCTCCAGCAGCTCGCGTCGCTTCTCCGGGCCGGTGGCCCGCTTCGGTGCCGGCAGGGGGAAGAACCAGTGGATGTCAGGGTGCTGAAGCTCGGCCGCCAGGCGGCAGGAGCGGCAACTGCCGCAGGGTCGATCGCGATCCGCTGCCTCGCACAGCAGCATCGCTCCGATCCACTGACCGAGACGTTGCTTTCCGCTGCCCGGCGGGCCCGTGAGAAGAATCGACTGGGGCAGGCGTCTCGCCGACGCGCTGCCGGCCAGTCGCCGTCGCAGATCCTCAAGACCGTAGACCGCAGGCAGGGTCATGAGCGTCCTCGCAGCCAGCGGACCGGATCGACCTGGCGCGGGTCACCGCGCGAGTCCGGTTCGTAAATCTGAAACTCGATGTGGGTCCCCTCGGGCGATTGCTCGTCGCCGCCCACGTGACCGATGACCGAGCCGGCGGACACACGGTCGCCGACCCCGACGCGCACATCCTGCAGATACAGGTAGCCGGACCAGTAGCCGCCACCGTGGTCGATGATCACGGTCTGGCCCAGAAGACCCCTCGATCCGGCCCAGGCGATCTCGCCGGATTCCACCGCGCGGACGGAGGTGCCGCGCGGGGCGCCGATTCCGAGCCCTTTCCAGCTGTCGGCGACGTCGGGTCGTCTTTCGCCGAAGCGGTAGATCACCGTGCCTTCCACGGGCCAGTTGAGCTGGCCCAGATCCGAGGTGCGCAGCGAGGAGCTGCGCGTCGTGCCTGCGATCCGTTCGGCTTCACGCCGGGCCCGATCGAGCTCGGCGAGCAGGTCTCCGAGCCGGCGCTCCTCGGTTTCCAGAGCGGAGAGCCGGCTCTCGGTCTGCGAGACCCGGGCCTGCACGTTGCTCAGCCGACGCTGCCGCTGACGTTCGAGGCGCTCCAGGTCCCCGACCTCGCGTTCCTTCTCCATTCGAAGCGCACTGAGCCGGGCGTATTCGCTCGCCAGCTGCTCACGCTGCTCGGAGAGCTTCCCCTCGAGCTCACGGACCTGTCCGACGAGCATCCGGTCGTACCGGGCGACGAGGTGCAGGTACTTGTAACGGCTGAGCAGCTCGCCGAAAGTCCGGGCCTCGAGGAGGACCTGGAAGGCGTGCAGCTGACCGCGCTGATAGATCTCCCGAAGCCTCTCCTGCAGCTCCGTCCGCCGAAGTTCAAGTTCGTCGCGGGTGAGGAGCATCTCTCGCGTGGTGAGGTCCACCTGTTCGCCGTAGGCGGAGATCTGTAGATCGAGCTCGCTGAGAAGGCTGGAGGTCGAGCCGATCCTCGCCTCGATGTTGCGGATCTCCTCGGAAACGTCGTGTACCTGTCCCCGCAGCTGGCTCGCCTCGTTCGTGAGCTCCTGCCGTTCCCTCCGGATCTGCTCGAGCCGCTGCTGACTCTCCCGGATCCTGTCGCGGATCTCGTCCTGCCCGTGCGAGGGACGCACCGACACCAGCAGCAGGGACGCTGCCAGAACGAGGATCGAGCGGCCCCCGGACCCGCGAGATGGCCGGCGCACCCGCACCATCCTCAGAGTGCCTCGATCCTTCGGATCTCCTTCCGCACGCCTCGGCCGGCAGCCAGAACGCCGAGCGCAGCGGCCAGAATGATCCCGATGGCTACCCAGAAGTCCGGGAGCCACTGAAGCTCGAGGAGCGATCGGTCCACGGTCCACCAGGCGAGCCACGTGAGCCCCAGGGCGAGAATTCCGCCTGCGATCCCCGTCAACAGCCCCTCGATCAGGAAGGGGCGGCGGATGAAGGCATCGGTGGCTCCGACGGTCTGCATGATCGCGATCTCCCGGCTCCGTGCCAGCACGGCCATCCGGACCGCAGTCCCGATCAGCAGGATCGCTCCGAGCGCAAAAGCGCTTCCGAGAGCCAGGGCGGCTCCGCCGGCGATCCGTCGCAGTGCGTAGATCTTGTCCACCCACTCGCGCCCGTAACGAACTTCTTCTACGAAGTCGTATCCGCGGAGACGTTCGGCCACCCTCTCCACGTCTTCCGGCGTCCTCGAACCCTCCTGAAGCCGGAGTTCGAACGACGCGGGCAGCGGATTCACTTCCAGATCGGAAAAGACATCCGAGAATTCCGTGAGTTCACGAGATGCGTCGTACAGCGCCTCGACCTTCGAGACGTACCGGACCTCCTTGATCTCCGGGAATCCCTCGATCTCGGAGCGCGCGACCGCGACGATCTCCTCGGGCGTGCCCTCCCGGAGGTAGGCCACTACCTCGACTCGCGACTCGACGCCCGTCAGAGCCTCGTCGATGTTGTGAGCCGTGAGAGCAAAGAGACCGATGATGAACAGACTCAGTCCGATCGCGGTGATGGAGAGACCGCTGAGCAGCGGGGCCCTTCGCATGCCGCGCGTCGCTTCGCGCAGGCTTCTCATGCCGGACCTCCGGGCACAGACCCGGCCGACAGGGAATCGTACACCAGTGCCCCGTCCTCCAGTTCGAGCACCCGGATCCCGGGATTCCGGCGGATCAGCTCGGCGTCATGCGTCGCCATGACCACCGTGGTACCTGCTGCATTGATCCGACGGAAAAGCTCGAATACGCCCGTGGTGGCACGCTCGTCGAGGTTGCCCGTGGGCTCATCCGCGAGCAGAACGACGGGCTCGGTGGACAGGGCACGGGCAATCACCACCCGCTGTTGCTCGCCCCCGGAAAGCTCCCGGGGATAGGATCGCGCCCTCGGGGCGAGTCCAACCTGGCCGAGCAGGCGCTGGACGCGGGGCTCGATCCGGCCTCTCGGTGTCCCGGTGCATTCCAGCGCGAACGCGACGTTTTCGGCCGCCGTCAGACCCTCGAGCAGCCGGAAGTCCTGAAAGACGTACCCTACGCGACGCCGAAGTTCAGGGATCTCCCGGCGGCGAATCTTCCGGGAGCTGAACTTGGACACTCGCACCTCTCCATCGGTCGGCAGACCCTGCATGTGGATCAGCTTCAGAATGGAGGTCTTTCCGGCGCCCGAGGGCCCGGTGAGGAAGACGAACTCTCCCTTTCGCACGTGGAAAGAGACGTCGTCCAGGGCCGGAGCGCTTCGAGCGTACCGTTTGGTCACGGAACGGAACTGGATCATGCGCTCTTCCCTTCGGCGTTGATCCGCGTGCAGAATCCGGCGCACGCGTCGATGGCCGCCGCCATCGAGCGGGGATCGGCCCGTCCGCTCCCTGCGATGTCGAAGGCGGTGCCGTGGTCGGGCGACGTGCGAGGAAACGGAAGCCCGGTGGTCACGTTGATGCCCGCCTCGGGTGCGAGAGTCTTGAGGACCGCCAGGCCGACGTCGTGATACGGTACGATCACGAGATCGGCTTCACCCGAGATACAACGGCGAAAAACCGTGTCCGCCGGAAAGGGCCCGGACACTTCGACAGGCGCTTCCCGTGCGAGACGCTCCATCGCCGGCCGGATCACTCGCTCTTCCTCGTCGCCGAACAGTCCCCCTTCCGAAGCGTGGGGATTGAGTCCGGCAAAGGCAAGCCGGGGGCGGGCGATGCCCCACCAGTCCCGAAGGCCACGTGCCGCGACCGTGGCCCGCTGTACGATTCCCGGAACGGTCAGGAGGTCCGGCACGCATCGAAGGGGGACGTGCACGGTCATCAGCGCGACCCGCAGCGGTCCGCCCAGCGGCGTGGACTCGGCCGCCATGACCATGGTGACCTCCTCGACGCCGGTTCTCTCGCGCAGGAATTCGGTGTGCCCCGGGAACGGGTATCCCGCTGCGCGTAGCGCTTCCTTCGAGATCGGAGCCGTCACGAGGCCATTGATCCGGCCTTCCCGCGCGAGTTGGATTCCGGCTTCGATCGCCCGCGCGGCCAGTTTCCCCGCCGCGCGGTCGCCGGCTTCCGCTTCCTCCACTCGCGATGCGAGTTGCGGCTCGTCCCCGCTCCACTCATCGATCTCGAGGTAGTCGACCGGGCCCCGGACGTCCGTCAGTGGTTCGAAGGCGTGACGAAGGCTGCGAGGGCCGATCACGATAATCCCGGCGCGGTCCTTCCCGGCCCCTTCCCGCAGGGCCGAAAGCGTCACCTCGGGACCGATGCCGCGAGGGTCCCCCAGCGTGATGCCGAGCGTCGGGGCAGCCGGGCGTGGGTTCAAGATCGGAGCGGCCGAACAGAGACGTTCAGATTCTCACGTCGACATAGACTTCGTTGCGCAATTCTTCCACGAATCTGCGATATCCCTCGTCGAAAGTGAGTCGCTCACGAACCTGTTCACGAATCTCGTCGATCTCCCAGTCACCCTGCTGCTTGAAATCGGTGACCCGCACGATGACGAATGCCGGTCGGTCGGGAATCAGATTCAGGTTTTCGAACGGCCCGATCACTTCGCCGGGTATCGGATCGGAAAGCGCGGCCCCGTACTCCGGTCCGAGTCGCTGTTCGAGTTCGTCGAACGGGATCTCGGGGACCCGTACCGGAATCTCTTCGACGCCGTGCCTTTCCGCCATCTCGGACAGGGGGACACCGTCGCGAATGCTGTCAGCCACGGCCGCCGCTCGCTCGCCGGCCAACTCGGTGTCGACCGGTCCCAGCTCGGGCCGAATCAGGATGTGACTGATCTTCCGTTCGCCGCCCCGAACGTTTTCGACCTTGATGATGTGGTAGCCGAAACGGGTGTAGACAGGTCCGATCGGCGTACCGGACCGCGCGGCCCAGGCGGCCTGGGCGAAGGCAGGTACCAGCTGGCTGCGTCGGACCCATCCGAGGTCGCCGCCCTGCTCCCGGTTTGAGAGGTCGTCCGAATAGCGACGAGCGACGACTGCGAAGTCTTCGCCAGACCGCAGCTCGTCGGCGGCGCGCTCGGCTTCCGCCAGTGCGCTGTCCCGGGCCTCCTGGCTCGGCTTCGGCTCGATCACGAGCTGCTCGAATCCGATGCTCGCCGGCCGCGTCGGTCCGGCCAGGTTTTCCTCGTACCAGGCTTGAATGTCTTCTTCGGAGACGACCACGGGCGGCATGTTCTCGGAGTTCTCCCTGACGAACTGGTCGATCATGATCTGAGCCCGGACCTGGCCCCGCAAAAACTGTCGGTACTGGACCAGGGTTCGACCGGAACTCTGGACGGCATCCTGAAATGCGGTGGCGCTGGGAAAACCGTTTCGAATCTCCCGAAATCGTCGATCGGTCTCGCCATCCAGCATCTCGGGCGGTACCCGGATCTCGGCCTGCTTAGCCTTCTGCAGAAGGACGAGCTGGTCAACGAGATCCTCGACCGTCTCGCGCGCGACCGAGTCGAAGGCGAGTGTACCAGGTGTCGGCACGTCCGCACCCTGAGCCTGCGCCTGAAGCAGAGTCTCGAGGATCTCGGTGTAGAGAATGATCGTGTCGCCGACCACCGCGGCGATGCGGTCTACCACCTCGATCGAGTCGGCGGGAATGTCCGGTGCCGGTACCACCGGGTCCTCCTGCGCCGCCGCCGAGGCAGGTGAGAAGACCAGCGCCACGGCCAGCAGCGCGAGATGCGCGCCATTCAATGGCACCCACCGGGTTGCGTGCATCGCAACTCTCATTCGTCTGCTTCCCCGACCGCTTCGACCTGCGCGTCCGACCCGTCCGCGGGTTCGCCCGGATCTTCTGGCGATTCCTCGCCGGCGTCGGTTCGGGCTCGCCCCTGGCGCAGCTCACGCGCGATCCTCGCGGCCGTCTCCGAGCCCTGGTCGTCAACTCGGCTTGGGAAGTCAACCAGTGCGTACCGGTAATCCGAAAGGAAGGGAATCGGTTCCTTTGCAGCCAACACGATGCGCAGGAAATCCTGACTGGCAAGGTCCAGGTCAAAAGATGCACCCGTCACCAACTGATGGCTCAGGTTGTAGGTTTCCCCGAGGATGGCGAACTCCTCCGCCAGGGCAACCTCCAACTGAGCCTGTTCCGCCTGGTCGGCGCCATGTCCCCCCACTTCAGCCGCCCGGACGATCACCTCGTCGGCGGCGAGCTCCATGAGAAGGGTGTACGCCTCGTCCTCCGAGGATGCGGCGAATCGCTGCCGCAAGTCCGAGCGGACCCGGAGCAAGCTGCGGAAATCATTCACCTTAAGCGAACCGTTCGCGAAGCGAGCGAGGGGTGCCGAACCGGAGATTGAACCCTCCGCCATGTCGGGGCGTGACGCGATCGCTATCGCTGCGGCGGGAGCGTCGTCTGGAACCGACAGCTGACCGGCTGCCAGTAGCGAATCGAGAGTTCTTACCTCTCTGGCCTTCGCCCGCTCTGCTACCATCGTCTCGTAGGTCATTTCACGGGCCGACTCAAATTCAGGCACGCGCCTTTGCTCCACCCGGTAAATGATCATCGCATCGGGAGTGGAAAAGACCGGGCTGATCTCGCCCGGCCGCATGGCGAATAACGCGCTGTCGGCCACCGGAGGAATAGACTCGTGACCCTGAAAGGCGAGGATTCGCCCTCGCTGTTCGGGCGCTTCGTCACTGTGAACGCGGGCAGCTTCAACGAATTCCGACCCGCCGGCAAGCCGCTCTCTTAGAGCCGAAGCCTCTGCAAACAGGCTGTCACGCATGGAATCGGTCGCATCGGACGGAACGCGCATCAGGATCCGGCGCAGATCCAGCCGCGTGAACGGCTGGTGGGTGTCGAAAAACTCGCGGACTTCTGCGTCGGTAGGATCGGAATTCAGGCTGAGGATGCTGTCACGAAATTTCTGAACCGCGAGCGATTCCAGAATGCGGCCCTCGTTCAGCAGCGGCGCGAAATCGACGCTCTGTGTAGAGTCTGGATTCCGGTAGATCACCGCAAGCGTCACATAATCAGCCCACAAGCGCGACAGCTGTTTGGCGAGCTCTGCTTCCAGGGCGGAGTCCGGGATCGCCGATTCGGCCATGATCCGGCCGAGCTCGTCAGACCGCAGACTGTACCCGACTGCCGTGGCGGCCGGGCGCGAGTGCTCGGTCAAGGCGTTTTCGGCCGCTGAACAGGCCGCCACCAAGACTATAGACAGGAGCGAAAGCGGGGCAAAGCTGGTTCGTCTAAGTCGCATGCGCCTCGTGTGTCCCGTGTTGTGTGTGTCTCGTCATCGCGAATCATGCTTCGCGGCTTAGGCTCGGCAGTTTCCGAACGATCAACCGATCGGGTCCGTGGCCAGCAGTTCCAGGGCCTCGACCAGCGTCGGAGGAAGTGGCTCCACGCCGGCGCGGACAAGCCTTAAGGATAACGGCTGAGTCCTTCGAACTTCAACCATGATCTGTCTGTCCTCGAAGGCCCGGCTCAACCTCGCAAGCCGCGGAACGGCATCGGGGCCGAAATTGACACGGGCCGCGGCGTCCGAGACGCCGATCCATTCGATGTCCAGCCGCTCCGCCAGGAGCTTCAGACGAGCGGCATCCAGCCAGCGATCCGCCGCAGGCGGGACCGGTCCGAAGCGGTCCTCGATCTCCTCGCGAAGTGCGTCGATCTCTGCAGCCGTCACCGCTCGCGCCAGCCTGCGGTACAGATTCAGCTTCTGGTCGCTGCCGGCGATGTAGTCATCCGGGAGCAGCGCCTCACCCTCCACCGATACCTGTGCCGGCGCCCGCTTCTCTTCCTCCGCTTCGCCTCTGAGCCGCCGCACGGCTCGCTGCAGGAGCCGTTGATACGTATCGAAGCCCACGGCGTGCGCGAATCCCGATTGGTCCCCGCCGAGCAGGTTTCCGGCTCCCCGAAGCTGCAGGTCTTTAAGGGCGACCCGGTAGCCGGATCCGAGCTCCGTATGGTGCTCGAGGATCCGGAGTCGCTGAACCGCATCCGGCGTCGGGTTCGGCGGCAGCAACAGGTAGCAGTACGCGCGGTGATGCGATCGGCCCACGCGTCCACGCAGCTGATAGAGTTGCGCCAGGCCGAATCGATCGGCCCGGTGGACGATCATCGTGTTGGCCGTCGGTACGTCCAGCCCATTCTCGATGATGGAGGTCGAGACGAGGACGTCGATCCGTCCCTCGAGGAGACGGTCCATGACGCTCTCCAGCTCGCGCTCTGGCATGCGGCCGTGCGCGACCGCAATGCGCGCGTGCGGGACGAGAGCGCGGACTCTCCGGGCGATGGCGTCGATCGTCTCGATCCGATCGTGAACGAAGAACACCTGACCGGCGCGATCCAGCTCGCGGCGCATCGCGTCCTGGAGGATCCCGTCACTCCAGGGCATCACATGGGTGATGACCGGCATCCGGTCGCGCGGCGCCGTTTCGATGAGCGACATGTCGCGCATCCCGCCGAGGGCCAGTTGCAGCGTGCGTGGGATCGGGGTCGCGGTGAGCGTCAGCACATCGACGCTGCGCTTGAGCTCCTTCAGGCGTTCCTTGTGGCGGACCCCGAATCGCTGCTCCTCGTCCACGACCAGCAGACCCAGGTCCCGGAACTTCACATCGGACGACAGCAACCGATGGGTGCCGACCACGACGTCGATCCGTCCGCTGGCGAGGCGCTCCAGCGTATCCGTCTGTTCCAAAGTGGTCCGGAGCCGGGAGAGCGCTTCGATCTCCACTGGAAAGCCAGCCAGGCGCTCCCGAAAGGTGTGGAGGTGCTGTTCCACGAGGATCGTGGTCGGTGCGAGCACGGCCACCTGTTTGCCGTCCTGCACGGCCTTGAAGGCAGCGCGGATCGCGATCTCCGTCTTACCGTATCCCACGTCGCCGCACACGAGCCGATCCATGATCCGAGGAGCGATCATGTCCTGCCGCACATCCTCCCACGCCTTTCTCTGGTCGGGGGTGTCTTCGTAGAGAAAGGCCGATTCCATCTCCCGCTGCCACCGGGTGTCCGACGAGAACGCGTGCCCCTCCGTCACCTGACGATGCGCGTAGAGGTCCAGCAGTTCTGTCGCCATCGCCCTGATCGCCGTCTCCGTCCGGGATCGCAGCTGTTTCCAGCGCTTTCCTCCGAGCTTATGGACCTGGGGTGGCCGGACCGGATCGTCACCGTCCGCCAACCCGGTCCACTTCTCGATCATGTCGATCCGGTAGTGCGGCAGCCGCAGGATGCCGCCATCGGCGTACTCGATCTTCAGCGTCTCGATCGTCTCATCGCCGACGGTCACGCGCTCGATCCCGCCGTATCTGCCGATCCCGTGATCCATGTGAACCACGTAGTCTCCCGGCGAGAGGGAGGCGACAGACTCCAAAGAGGCGACTCCGTGCAGCGTTCGTCCGCGACGCACCCTGTGAGACCGTTGGAAGACTTCGTGGTCCGTGAGCACGAGCAGCCGCTCCGCGCCCGGGATTCGCATCCCTCCGCTCAGCGAACCGAGCGCGAGCTCGGCCGCACGGAGCACTCGGCTTCCCCCCAGATCTTCCAGAATCTCTTCCAGTCGCTGGAGCTGACCTTCGTTGTCGCACAGGAGGAGAACACGCTCGCCGACCCGAGCTGCCTCTTCGATCTCTGCCACGAGCGCCTGCATGTTCCGATCGATCGCGGGGGGCCGATCGATGCCGAGATCGATCTGCGCTTCCCCGGGCAGCGACTGCCCGTCAGCGGGCTCGACTCGGATCCGGCGCAATGCGTCGAACGCTCGTTCGGCGTCCGGTGGCGGCATCACCAGGTCGGCTGCCGACCGTCGTCCCCCGGGTGCATCCGTGCCCCAGGCATCCCGAACGTCATTCCAGAGACGCAGCCTGCGGGCGTTGGAGCTGGAACTGCCGACTTCCACGACGAACGAGCCCTCCGGAAGCAGCTCGAGCAGGCAGCGTCGCTCCCACGTCACCCCGGCGTCTTCGAATTGTGCAGGATCCAGAGATACCGGCAGAATTTCAGCGCGCTCGTGCCGCTCGACCGAACGCTGCGACAGCAGGTCGAAGCTCCGGATCGAAGCGATCTCGTCGTCCCACAACTCGACCCGGACGGGCAGGTCGCGGCCGAACGGAAACAGGTCGACGATGCCGCCCCGAACCGCGAAGTCTCCCAGCTCCTGCACCGAATCGCTGGCTTCGAAACCCATCCGGCGGAGGCGCTCGGCCAGCTTTCCGCGAGTCCATCTTTCTCCCTTCCTTAGGACCAGCGAGAACTCTTCGCCGCGCACCGCCACCGGGCTTCGCTCCACGAGCCCCCGGGCGGTGGTGACCAGCAGTCGCGTCTTTCCGGACAGCAGCGCTGAGAACGCGTCTACTCGCTGGCTGGTGATCTCGACGTGCGGATCGGCGTCCTCGAACGGCAGAGTCTCCCGTTGCGGCAGCAGCCGCACGTCCCGAATGCCCGCTCCGGTGTCGAGATCCACCAGGGCGGCCTCGGCCAGGGACGGAGTGTCCAGGACCAGAACCAGCGGCGCATCGGTCGAGAGGGCGAGCGAGCCCGCGAGCAACGAGGGTGCGGCGCCGGGGCAACCGGTGACGTGCAGAGAGCCCCCCGAAGCCGGCAGGCGGCCGGTGATCGCCCGTTCCGCGAGAAGGGCCGAGACGTTTCGGAGGATCACGGGGCTGCCCCCGTAGGCTCTTTCCCGTTCATGTCCGATGTGCGGGCACGGCGCGCTCCGGACAGCCAGGTCTCGAACGCCAGCATGACGAGGGTCGCCGCCAGGAGCACGCCGGCGATGTTCCGCCCTCGCCGTTTCGCGAAGATCTCTTCCGACCATTCGTCCGGTGAACTCACTCGAACGTCGCTGGCAGGTCCGAACACGGCGGCCAGGCCTTCTCTGTCCAGAATCGAGGGATCCGACTCCCCGGCGGGCACGTTGACACCGATGTGCCTCGCTTCCCGACCGGCGTCGGTTCGCACGACGAGGCGCCACGCACCCACCGTGCGGGGTCGCCACGGCGCGCCTCCTTCCACCCGAACCGGTGGGCCGTCCGGGGCCACGAGGGAATCGGCGCGGGAAGGAAGGGCCATCTCCGTCCCGGCCTCGATCGAGACCGGAGGGTCGCCGGGTCGAGCCCATCGATTGACCAGCGCGTCGACGAACTCGATCATTCCGACCCCGGCCGGGAGACCCGTTGCCGCCGGCACGAGTGGCGACGCGACGAGCAGATACACACCGGATTCCGAAGTCCGCCCGCGAACCAGCCAGGCTTCCCCGTCCGAGGTTCGAAGAAGGACCGAGTCCTCGGGAGATGGGGGCGCCGCGCCCGAGCGCAGGCGATACCGCCACGACACGGACTCACCAGAGATCGCCGGTACACCGATGTCGAGGATCCGCAACGTTCCTGCGGCCGGGTCCGGCTCCGCCGTCCAGGGGATCCCGAGGCGAACCAGTTCGCGGTTGAAAGCCGCAAGTGCCAACTGATCCGAGGGGGGAATCAGGATTCGTGCGGTCGTCGCTCCCGGCGTGACCGGGTTGGCGTAGCGGGCGCCCCCCACCTGAATGGCGACATCAACCGGTCCTGCGGGCCGCCGCACCCGGTTGTCAGCGGCGAGCGTCTCGATCGCACTGGCAATGAACTCGGCGTCGGGAGAGGAATCTCCGACCAGCTGGACTCCAGCCGACTCGGCGACCCGGATCCCCGCCTGCCGGCCGTCATCGGACCGTAGGCCCTCCGGATCGATCTCCACGCGGACGACATGCGCACCGGGCTCGGGGGCCGGTATCGAAAACGCGACATCCGAGCCCCAGCTCGCCGCTCGTATGGCCGCCGTCCGGCCGTCCACCATCAACCGCGCCTGCGTCCCTTGATCTCCGTTGGTGCCGATGGAGTCGGCGTCCGCGAGATCGGAACCTGATCCGGCCTCGAGCCTGGCCGTAACGGAGAGGGATGAACCGGGTGGGATCGGGTGGGCCGGACCGATCGCGAGTGAGGCGACGCGTCCGTTCCCATCTTCCTGAGGCGAGACGCGGAGCACGCGGACGGCCCAGTCATCGGCGATCTCGGCGTCTCCGGCGAAGGAACCCGCCTGCAGATCGGAGAAGATCTGCAGCTCTCTGACACGATCCTCCCGCCCGGGTATCGCCGATGCCGCCATGCGAGCCGCGAGAGGCAGGGAAGCGCCCGCGTCGGACGGCCGGATCGCGGGCAGGAGCCGGGCTGCCTCCGCCGGGGTTCCGCCGGCGACGAGAGGCCCATCCACGGCCGAGAGCAGCCAGACGCGATCTCCGGCCGACGCATGAGCTAGCGAAACCTCGACCGACTGCCGCGCGGACTCCAGCAGAGTGCGTCCGCCCGCGAGCCGATCCATGCTCGCCGTGTTGTCGACGAGGAGGACGAGGTCCGTCGGGGGATGGCTGTCCGCCTCCCCCGTGCCGATGAGCGGGCTGCTCGCCGCGGCCGCGAGGAGGATGATCACCGCCATGCGCGCCAGCACCAGCAGCCGGTCTCGAATCCGCATCGATCGGGCACTCTGACGCTGCGCCGATCGAAGATAGCGCAGAGAAGGGAACGGCACTCGACGGTCGGTCTCCCGGCGCACGAGATGGAGGACGAGCGGGACGAGCGCCAGTCCCGCCAGCGCCAAGGCTGCGGGGATCAGGAAAGTCAACCGAGCCGAGCCCGTTTCTGCAGCAGATGACCGAGTCCGACCCCGAGGGGCGTGTCGGTCATGAGCAGCTGGTAGTCGGCTCCCATGCCGCGACACTCGCTTCGCCACTCGTCGATCGCAGCCTGCACGGCCGCGGCGTATTCGGTGCGGAGGGCCGCCGAGCTGGTCCTCAGCTCCTCACCGGTCTCGGGATCGAAATAGACGGCGTCACCGGCGGGTGGCAGCTCCTTCTCTCCGGGGTCCATGAGGTGGAGAACGATTACCTCGTGTCCACGGTGCCGGAGATAATGCAGGGCGCGGCGGGTGCCGTCCGGTTCCACGAGAAGATCGGATACCAGTATGACCAGGCCACGCCTTCGCAGCCGGATCGCCACGTCGCGCATGGCCGTCCCGGCCTCGCTGCGGCCGTCCCCTTCGAGGGTCACGAGCTCGCGGAGAATGGTGGCCAGGTGCCGGCGGGATGCCCGAGGAGGCACATGGGTCCGAACCCGGTCATCGTATGCTACGAACCCCGTAGCGTCTCCCTGCCGCAGCAGGAGATTCGCCAGAGAGGCGGCAAGAAGGCGGCCGTAGTCGAGCTTGGAAAAGCCGGCCATGGGCTCCGACGACCAACGCATCGAGCGACTCGCGTCGAGCACCAGATACGCGCGGAGATTCGTCTCCTCCTCGAATTGTTTCAGGTACCAGCGATCAGAGCGCGCGTACATGCGCCAGTCGAGGAAACGGATATCATCGCCCGGATAGTACGGTCGGTTTTCCGCGAATTCCACGGAAAAGCCACGATGCGGCGACCGGTGAAGCCCGATCAGGAACCCGTCCACTACGCCGCGCGCGATGAGCTCGAGTCGTCCGGGATCGTACAGGTCGGACGGGCGTATCAGATCGGGCCGCGAGCTGCGGCCGGCTCCAGTCAGGCTCGCGGTCACAGCCATTCGGGCCTGCCGGGTGTTTGGGAGATCGATGCGGTCATTGTGCTCGGGCGGTTCCGCACGCCTCGCTGGCCGGAAACGGTCATCGCGCGGGCAACACCCGCCGGGCTCCGGAGTACACACCCGGGCCGCGCGGGTGTTCCGGATGCGTCCCACGCGGAGAAAATAACGGTCTGTCCCGCGGATGGGAGGCCAGAAAGATCAAGGAGTCAAGGGAATGATGGGAACGGGATCGGTCGCGAAAGGATCGAGATTCACAGGCGGTGCGTTCGCGCTGCTTCTCGCTTGCGTCGGGACACTGTCCGGACAGATGGCCCCGACGACGACCGCGGCGGCGCGCGACGCGGCGGAGACGATCACAGTCGCCGACATGCAGATTCACATGGGCGTGATTGCCCACGATTCGATGCGTGGGCGGGACACCCCGAGTCCCGAACTGATGAAGACGGCGGAGTACGTGGCAGATCGGTTCGAGGAGTTCGGACTGGCCCCCGGCAACGGCGATTCCTATCTCCAGCTCTACCCCATCACCTCGATCGTCCCGGCGGCACCCTCGGCGCACGACTTCGTGCTCACGGGTCCCGATGGAGAGACAGAGCTGGTCTACGGAGAAGAATTCTTCACGTTGCACGATGCGCGCCTCTCGGAAGGCGAGGGACCGCTGACGGTCGTCGACATCGCGGAAGATTTCGGGGAGGTGGACGGTCGGATCGTCACGGTTCTCCTGACCGCGGAGAACATCCGTCCTGTGTTGCGCGGAGGCCTTGCCGAGAAGCTCGGGCCTCACGATCCGGCAGGCGTTCTCGTGGTCCTCGACATTCCGCAGAACTTCTTCGATCAGCTGAAGGGCTTTCTCAGTGGCACCCAGACCCGTGTTGGAGAGGTGGATGACACGTCGTTCCCGGCCGCTTTCGTGGCGATTTCCTCTCTGCCCGAGGACCTGGCCGTTGTCGTCTCGGAAGGGGCCTCGGCCGAGGGCTGGTCGGCCCGCGTCCGGTCGGAAGCAGACGTGGACGTAGTGGAGGCACCGAATACGATCGGCTGGCTGGAAGGCTCGGACCCCGAGTTGAAGAACGAGTACGTCGTGCTGACCGCACATATGGACCACGTGGGTGTCGGACGACCGGTGGACGGAGACTCGATCTACAACGGAGCGGATGACGACGCATCGGGCACGGTCACGATCATCGAGCTGGCCCAGGCGTTCACCTCTCTGCCCGAGCCGCCCCGCCGATCCATGGTGTTCATGACCGTCAGCGGCGAAGAAAAGGGGCTTCTCGGGTCCGGCTGGTACGCGGATCACCCCACGTTCCCGTTCGCGCAGACGGTCGCCAACCTGAACATGGACATGGTCGGGCGGAATTGGACGGACACGATCGTGGCGATCGGCAAGGAAGAGTCCACGCTCGGGCCGCTGGTGGAGCGTGTCGCGGCAGAGCATCCGGAACTCGACATGGCCGTCATCGATGACATCTGGCCGGAGGAAGGTTTCTACTCACGGTCCGATCATTACAATTTCGCGCGAAACGGCGTTCCCGTTCTCTTCTTCTTCAACGGTACGCACGACGACTATCATCGTCCCTCCGATCATGCCGACAAGATCGCGTACGACAAGATGTCGAGGATCGGCAGGCTCGTCTTCTACACGGGATACGAGGTGGCGAATGCGGACGACCGACCGGCCTGGGACGCGGCGGCGTACGGACGGGTCGTGGAAAAGGCTTCCGAGTGACGGGATGAAGGCTGTGCGTTCGTTGTAGTTCTGCACCGGGTCGTCTAGATTGGAGGATCCGTTCAAACTCGGGCTCAAGCCGGGAGCATGATCATGCCTGACAGAAGAGATGAAGTGCCGTACGTAGTGGTGGAGAAGCGAGGTTCGGGCCTGGGCGCTTTCCTCGGTGGGGCGATCGCTGGGGCTCTGGTCGCGTTGCTGTACACGCCGCGCACCGGAGATGAAACGAAGCGGGAGATCCGCGAGGGTCTCGCCCGGCTTCGTGAGGACGCCGATCACCGGTTCAGTCTGCTTCGCACGGAGGTCGAGGATCGTTACGACCGGGTTCGGGAGGAGGTCGGAGAGCGGATCGACCAGGCACGTGGCGATGTCAAGCATCGCAAGATCCAGGCGGAAGAGGCCGTGAAGGCGGGTCGAGCGGCTGCGAAGAAGGCGCGCGCCGAGCTCGAGGAGCGGCTTGCCGAGTCGAAAGAGAGCTACGGCCGCAGCGTCGATGAGCTGGCCGAGACCGCGGAAGTGGACGTCGAGGAAGCCAAGAAGGTCGTGAAGCGGGCGGTGAAGGACGTCAAGAAAGCCGTCAGCGAGGCCGTCGAGGACTGAGCCCTGCCGTTCGACCAGATGCCGACCGGGAGCGGCCCGCGCAGGATTCCCGGCTTCGGCAGCGGCATTCGAGGCGGTCTGGAATTCGTGCACGAGGTGTACGACCAGGCCGCCTCGGATGACATTTTCTTCCTCGCCTCCGGGCTTACTTTCAGTCTGCTTCTTGCCGCCATCCCCTTCCTCGCCGTGCTGCTCGCCGTCGCGGGACTGATACTGGCTCCACAGATCGAGGCTCCTAGAAGCGTGGTACTCGACTGGGTGGGGTCTCTGCTTCCGGTGACGGAAGAGGTCGAGCGGGAGATTATCGGGCAACTGGTGGACGTGGTGGAGATATCACGCTCGCTCGGACTGATCAGCGCCTTTCTGTTCATCTGGTTCTCCACCCGGCTGTTCGGGGCTCTGCGCACCGTGCTCGACTCGGTGTTCGATCTCCGGGAAGGCCCCGGAATTCTGAAATCGAAACTCCTCGACGTGAAGCTGGTGCTTCTGGCGGCGGTGCTGTTGACGGCGAACGTCGGGATCACGACGACATTTCTGGCCGTGAGCAGCGAGTGGATCGAGCGCATGCCAGTCGCCAACGGTCTGTCGGCGCAGGTCCTCGGATATGCGACCGCGTTCGCGGCGATCTTCCTGATGTTCCTGTTGATCTACAAATTCGTACCCACTACGAGTCTGCGCTGGCGGACGGCAGCGATCGCGGCGCTCGTCGCTTCGATCGGATTCGAGCTGGTGAAGGCGGCCCTGAGCTGGTACCTCTCCGATGTCGCTGACTTCAGCCGGTTCTTCTTCGCCTTTGCGACCCTCATCGTCCTCGTGCTCTGCTTCTACTACGCTGCTATCGGCTTCGTGCTGGGTGGAGAGGTCGCCAAAGTCTATGGTTTCCGTCGTGCCATGCGACTGCAGCGGGAGGCCTTCGATACGGCCTGAGGCCGGGCCGCTGCAAGGTGGCGAGTCTTCTCCGGTCGATCTAGATTGACCGCGTCCCGTCCGTTCGCAGTGTGGCTTCAGGAGACCAGGTGGGAGAGAAGGCCGGGGGAAAAGCGCCCGTCATCCGCAATCGCAAGGCCCGCCACGAGTTCGAGATTCTGGAAGAGCTCGAAGCGGGCCTCGTGCTGGAAGGGGCGGAGGTGAAGTCCCTCCGCGACGGACGCGCGAACTTCACCGATGCCTTCGCTCGGGTGGACGAAGGGGAGTTGTGGCTCCACAATCTCCACATCAGCCCCTACGAGCAGGCGAGCATGGACGTTCCCGATCCCCTCCGCCGACGCAAGCTGCTGGTTCACGCGCGTGAATTGCGCCGGCTCGCCGCGAAGACAGCCGAGCGCGGGCTCACGATCGTCCCACTGGACATCCACTTCAGTCGAGGCCGGGCCAAGGTCAGTCTCGGGCTCGCGCGTGGGAAGAAGCTGCATGACAAACGTCATTCCTTGAAGAAGGATGACATGCGGCGGGAGGTCGAGCGTGCGCTTCGAGCGAGGGAATAGAATGAGGGGTCCGGAGCACGTTTCGCGGTGGGCTGGCAGGGCCTGTCTTGCTGTGGCGCTTGTGCTGGCAGGGCTTCCTTCCGGAGTCCCGGCGCAGATGGCGAATGGCGGGTCGAGCGGGGCGGGAGACTCGGATCGAGCGGTTGCCGGAGAGATCGACGATCAGAGGTACCCGGCATTCCAATGGCGTGCCGCTCCTGATGAGCTGATCCGGGGCGCTTCGCAATCAGCCGGACGCGGAACGGCCATCGGCTCGGGGGGCGACCCGATCGAAGTGCGGGCGGGCGCGCCGTTCGCTCGCCTTGGAAGCAGAGTTCTGACGCTCACAAACTCGCC
>JARRPS010000007.1:0-30419 GCA_037382625.1 Gemmatimonadota bacterium
ACTGATGGGAGACGGTCTGGATCATTTCACCCTTCTCCACTTCGAGTCGCCCGGAGAAGAGGTCGGACCGCTGCTGTTCGAAGATGTGCGAGCCGGTGATGGAGATGTCGTCGGAAGGACGAGGCATGGCTGGGGCGTTCTGCTACAGAACGCCCGGGTCCAGCAGGCCGAGTCCTATCTCCAGCGCGTTCGCACCCGTGTAGCGGAGACCGGTGGCCTCCTGACCGTCTCCGCCGAGATCCTCGCCGCTCCCGAGCAGTCGGAGCGAATCCGAGTGCTCCTGACCGACTGATCCGGAGATCGAGGGAGACGAATCATGAATCCGAATGAGCTGCTGGCCCCGATCCTCATCGCCTCGATCGTAGTCGCCGTCGTCCTTTTCGTCACGACCTTTTTCCGCTTTGTCGATCGAAGCGACCCTCTTGCGTCGACACCGCCGTCGGACCCATCGGATCCGCAGGAGGACGAATCCGACGGCTGGTTTTTCGTGAAATTCGAGCCGCCCGAACAGCCGGCCGACTTGTCTCCCCCCTGAACCGCGGCGACCTTGTGAGATCGTACGACCGGCGCGCAACCCGGCCCCGGTCGGAGGCGCCGTGCGAGGAGGTCGCCATTGGGCCAGAAGGAGACGAGGCTCGAACTGGAGGGAGCGGAGCTTCGCGTCTTTACGCAGGCTCTGCTCCGTGACGTCCGCGCCCTCGAGGCGCTTCTATCCAGTGAGATGATCGAGCGCGGAGTTCGGCGCATCGGACTGGAGCAGGAGCTCTTTCTCGTCGACGACGAATGGCGTCCCGCTCCGATCGCGCTCGAGCTGCTCGAGAAACTCGATGATCCGCGCGTAACGACCGAGATCGGTAGATTCAATCTGGAGTGCAATCTCCGACCGCTGATCTTCGGGACCAACTGCCTGTCCACGATCGAGACCCGGCTGCACGGGATTCTCGCCGCCATCGACGCGCAGGCGAGAGACCTGGGGGCGCGCGCGGTCCTGACCGGAATTCTGCCGACCCTGCGCAAGTCCGATCTTTCGCTGCAGAACATGATTCCCGCCGAGCGATACTACGCGCTGAACGAAGCACTCACCCGGCTCCGCGGCGGGCCGTACACCATGCAGATCAAGGGAACGGACGAGCTTCGCGTCACGCATGACTCGGTGATGCTCGAGGCCGCGAACGCCAGTTTCCAGGTCCATTTCCAGACCAGTCCGGAGGAGTTTCCGCGTCTGTACAACATCGCCCTGGCCGTGTCGGCCCCGGTACTCGCGGCCGCGGTGAACTCGCCTCTCATGCTGGGCCGGCGTCTGTGGCACGAGACCCGGATCGCGGTCTTCCAGCAGTCCATCGACACGCGGCAGTCGATCGCGGACATGCGGGATATGGAGCCCCGTGTGAGCTTCGGCCGGAAGTGGGTCGACGATTCGGTCCTCGAGATCTTCAAGGAGGACATCTCCCGATTCAAGGTGCTGCTCGGCAAGGCGATCGACGAGGACCCGCTCGCGGAGCTGGCGAGCGGCCGCGTACCCAACCTCAAGGCGCTCCAGCTCTTCAACAGCACCGTCTACCGCTGGAATCGCGCGTGTTACGGCGTGAAGGACGGAGTCGCGCACCTTCGCATCGAGAACCGCGTCCTTCCCGCGGGGCCTACCGTGCTGGACGAAGTCGCAAACGCGGCCTTCTGGTTCGGTCTCGTCAGCGCACTGGCCAACGAAGTGGACGATGTTCGGGACGAGATCGCGTTCGATGCCGTGCGGACCAATTTCGTCGCGGCCGCCCGCCACGGAATCGACGCTCAGCTCGAGTGGTTCGGTGGCCGCACCTGGACGGCCCAGGAGCTGATCCTGTCACAGCTCATTCCTGCTTCCGAGCGCGGGCTGAGGGCCGGAGGGATCGACGAGGATGACATCTCGCGCTACCTCGAAACGATCCGCCAGAGAGTGGAGTCGCGGCAGACGGGGGCCGCCTGGATGCTCGGCTCGCTGGCCGGAATGCAGGAACACGGGTCGCCGGAGGAGCGAATGGCGGCACTCGTCGCCGCCACCGTGGCGCGGCAGACAGACCAGATACCTGTGCACGAGTGGCGCAGGGCGTCGCTGACCGAAGCCGGCGGCTGGAAGCCGAGCTACCTGCGGGTGGAGCAGTACATGTCCACCGACCTCCTGACCGTGCGGGAGGATGAACCGATCGACCTGGTCGCGAATCTCATGGACTGGCACCGGATCCACCACGTACCGGTGGAGGACAACGAGCATCGGCTGGTCGGTCTCGTGTCTCACCGGCCCCTCCTGCGGTTCCTCGCCGGGGATGAAGCCGGTCGGGAGGACGGCCCGATTCCCGTCAGCCGCGTCATGGCCCGCGATCTCGTAACGGTAGGTCCGGAGACGACCACCCTCGATGCGATCGACAGGATGCGGAGGCATCGGATATCCTGCCTGCCTGTCATCCAGGACGACCGGCTGATCGGAATCGTCACCGAACACGATTTCATGCGCATCGCCGGGCAACTCCTCGAGGAGATGCTGCGCGAGTGAGTCGCGCAGCGGCCCCCCGAACCGTCCCGGACTTGGAGATTCCGGCACCGGCAAGCCGGATCGTCGGCCGGGTCCGCGGCACGCGCCCCGGCCCGTTCGTCCTCGTGATCGCAGGGCTGCACGGTAACGAGCCGGCGGGCGTCCGGGCGCTCGAACGACTGTTCGACACGATTCGGAAGCGCGACACGCCCGTTCGAGGCGAGGTGATCGGACTCGCCGGCAACCTCGCCGCTCTCGCCTGCGGCCGCCGATTCCTCGTTCGGGATCTCAACCGGGCCTGGACGCGGCGTCGAATCGCCGCGGTCCGAGCCGAGCAGCGCGACGTCGAGGAAGCCGAGCAGCTCGAACTGCTCGAGTTGATAGAAGACGTCCTGCGCGGACGCGAATCCGAATCGATCATCCTGGACCTCCACACGACGTCGTCGGAGAGCATTCCTTTCTGCACGCTGGGCGACACGATCCGCAACCGGGAGTTCGCGCGGAGACTCGAGATTCCGGTCGTGCTCGGAATCGAGGAACAGATCCACGGAGCGTTGCTGGAGTTCATCGGGGCTCGCGGACCGGTGACCGTCGGTATCGAGGGCGGCCGTCACGACGACCCCGCCTCGGCAGACTATCACGAGCATGTCCTATGGACGGCGCTCGTCGAAGCCGGATGCCTGGACGCAGTCGACGTCCCGGATTTCGAGGCCCGTCGCGAGGCACTCGTCCGGGCGCGGGGAGGTCTCGCGAGGTTCTTCGAGGTTCGGACGCGACAGGCCGTCACGCCGGGTGACGGCTTCGTCATGCGACCCGGCTTCCGGAACTTCGAGCCTGTGATGCAGGGACAGCCCGTGGCGGACGACCGACGGGGGACGATCGTTGCGCCCGAAGCCGGTCGGATCTTCCTTCCGTTGTATCAGGAGCAGGGAGACGACGGGTTCTTCATCGTCCGGCCGATCCGCGAGACCTGGCTGCGTCTCTCGACGCTTCTGAGGCGCCTGCACGTCGATGCACTGGCGCCGCTGCTTCCCGGTGTTCACCGCAGTCGGCGTCGGCCCGACACGCTTCTGGTGAATCGCAGAATCGCCCGTTGGCAGGTGACACAGCTCTTTCACTTGCTCGGGTATCGAAAGCGACGCGAAGCTCTCGGTTACGGCGCTTTCACGCGCCGGCGACACGACCTGAAGTTCTGAATCGGGTCGCAGCTACGGGGTCGTCAACTCGATCTCCCGATCTTCTTCGGCCGACCGATAGCACGCGTCCAGCACCGCGGCCAGCACCACCTGATCGGTCTGGCTCTCGATCGGTTTCTCGCCCCGCGCGAAACGCAGGAATTCGGCCCACTCCTGGCGATAGGAATCCGTGTACAGGGCGCGAGCCCGTCGCGAAGTGGGCGGCGTCACATCGACGATTCCGGTCGTGTCGCGCCGAGTGACCCGGAACGGTTCTGAGTCGGCGGTCCCGTCAGAGCCCAGTACGAAGAGCTGGTGGTGGTCGCGCTCATCCGCGAGCTCCCAGGTGAGTTCGACGGTGATGGCCACGTCGCCGGCGAGCCCGAGCTGTACCACGGCCCCGGTCTCCACGGCCCCGCTCCGACCCCACGTGCGGGCCCGGACCCGATGCACGGCGGGATAATCCACGGTCCACAACGCCATGTCGATCGCCTGGGCGCCCAGATCCATGAGCACGCCGCCACCCTCGTGAATCTTCTCCCGCCGCCAGCCCCTCCGGGGTCGAACCGAACGGCGATTGAGCCAGGTGGATCGGACGAACTGTACGGCTCCCAGGTCCCCGCTCGACACGAAGTGCCGGATCGCCCTCACGGCATAGTGGAACCGGTGGTTGTTGGCGACGAGTAACTGGCGTCCCGCACCATCGGCCGCTTCGACGAGACGTCGCGCCGATTCCTCGGACACGGTGAGAGGCCGCTCGCAGAGCACGTGCGCGCCGTGACGGAGAGCGTCGAGCACGCCGAATTCGTGAGCGTGGTTCGGCAGGCAGACGAGCACGGCGTCGAATCCGGATTCCTCGGCCAGTTCATCGAGGTTCGCTGCCACGTTCGGAATCGCGAACCGCTCCGCGATCGTACGAGCCGTACGCTCCCGGACATCTACGAGCCCCACGACCTCCACCTGCCGGAGGCGCTTCAGAATCGGAAGGTGAACCACCTGTGCGGCGCTGCCCGCGCCGAGCACGGCGACTCGTATTGCGTCCTGCATCGATCCTCCGGCGTCAGAATCGGTAGGCGAGGCCCAGAGCCACGGACGCGTTGCTCGCATCGGTGACGAGCGTGCCGCGCAGCTCGGAGTAGATCCGCCAGTGCGCGAGGAAATTGAACTCGGCACCGACGACGCCCGAAAGCCCGGCCGTGATCACGGCCGAGTCGAGGAATGTGCCGTCGATCGCATTGCCCTCGTCATCGAGCAGGTACAGATCTCCACCCACGCCGAGATACGGGGCCAGCACCGCATCCTGCAGTGTCCAATGAACGTCGAGCCCGAGGTTCCACGCGGTCCGCTCCAGGCTTCCCAGGTTGATCGAGCCGGCAGGAAGATTTGACACTTCCTCCAGCTGCCGTTCGAGCTCCCTGACCGATTCGTCGTTGACGGCCGCGCTCCACCATCCGGCGCGCGGAACGACTCTGATGTAAGGTCCGAGGAACCCGAGGTCGACCCTGATTCCGACGCCGATCGTCGACTCGTTCTGGCTCGCATCCACCCATCGCGCCTCCAGACCGAAAGCGCGAAAGCCGAGGTTCGAGTAGTCGTAGTCCTCCAGCGTCTGCGCCTCCAGACGCGCGCCTCCCACGAGAAGCAGCAGACCCAGCACGAGCAGGACCCGATGACCTCCCCTCCTCGATCTTCCCCCGATTCGCATCCGGTCATTCCTCGGTTCTGTTCTGCTGGTCTCGGGCCGAAAGGACCCTACGTCGATCCCGCCTGTTTCAGTATATGCGGCTGAGTGTGGCGCCGGGATAGTAGACGGCGAGGATCTGTTCGGCCGACTGGCCGGCGCGGGCCCGTGCGATCGCCCCCCACTGACACATTCCCGCGCCATGTCCGTAGCCGCGCCCACTGATTTTCGTGCGCCCGTCGCCGGTCGGAACCAGGTCGAAGTCGGTAGAGCCCAGAATGCGCCCATCTTCGTCTCGAAGCGCAAAGCGGATGTCGAGGCGTTCCAGAACGAGTTCCGACGCCGGACCCCGAAATGCGAGGGATCGAACTCGCCCGCTCTCCGTGTGCCCCGTGATGACCAGCTCCTCGATCGGGCCGATCAGCGCCGATTCCGTTCCGAACATCAGGGCGAGTTCGTCGCGCACCGGTCCGTTCAACCGCTCCGCGGACCATTCTTCCGTCCATCGATAGCGTGGCGAGATCGCGCACCAGTCGGATCCGTCAGGCGAACGATCGGCGACCGACCGCAGATAGGGAGCCGGCACGCGATCCATCACCTCATCCACGGCGGCGGTCCGACCACCGCAGGTGGAATGGTAATAGGCGCGAATCGGAACTCCGCCGTAGGTGAGGATGCGTCCGGCCGTCGATCGGACCGCATCGCTCGCCTCCGGTCGCTCGGCATCCCGGCCCCCGTACACCTGGTCAGCCACGGTCCCGTACAGGTCGAATCCGATCTCTGCGTGTCCTCCCAGGTGCGCGACCGCATAGGTGCGGGCCGCGACCGCCTGTGCTGCGATCGCCGCCAGCTCCGCCGACGTCCGGGGACCGATCTCGAGCGGAACCACACCGAGCAGATAGTCCTCCAGGTGCACGACGTTGACTGCCGTGACACCGCCGTCCGGAGCCGGGATGAGCTCGAGCCGACCTCGATATGCCGTTCCCTCCACGGTCACCGATCGGCCCTCGCGGCCTTCCACGCGTATGCGGGAGGCGGACCGCGGAGCGGCGGGGGTCGTGCCCGAGACCACGATCGTCCCACCCTCCTCCCGGACTTCGACGGTCGCACCGGGCATCGACGCGCCGATGGACGCCCCGGTCACCGCGTCGAAGAGCAGCGCTCCCTCTTCGGCAGCGATCCGAACGACCGGCTCCGCGACGCGAATTCCGACGCGAAGCTGCGGCTCGGCTGCCGGACGGATACCAGCTCCACCGACCCACGCGACCGCGAGCCCCATCAGCACCGGGACCGGCACGATCGGCATCAACGACCGAATCCTCCTTCGAGACCGATCGGTGCGAGGGGGAGCCGGCGCCCGGGTGTGAGCCCGGCCTCCGTCCGACTCGCGGGAAGCGATGGAGTACGAACGATACGCTCGATCCGTGCCTCGAGATCGTAGTCGTCCGCCGCCGTGATGCGGGCCTCGCAAAGGGTACCCGGCTCACATGAGAGATCTCCGGCCAGCCATGTGACTCCGTCCACGTCATCCGCCTGTCCGGCCGTGCGGCCCTGCAGCCGTCCCTCGACGACCCGGTCCACGATCACCGGCTGCAGACTCCTGACGATCTCCGTCAATCGGTCGGAGCTGATCGCCCGCTGCACCTCCAGGAGCTCCTCGAGACGCTCGCCGGCTACACCCTCGGGTAGAAAATCGTCGTCCATTCCCGCCGCACGAGTTCCCTCCTGAGGCGAGAAGGCGAATGCCCCCAACCGATCGAACTGCACCTCCTCGAGGAAATCGAGAAGGGCACGGAAGTCGTCCTCCGTCTCACCGGGAAACCCCACAAGAACAGTCGTCCTGAGCGTAAGATCCGGAATCGATGCCCGAAGCCGTTCGACACGGGCACGGATCGTTGCGGCGCGCTCCGGGCGTCTCATTCTCTTCAGAACCGGATCGGCCGCATGTTGAATCGGCATGTCGATGTACGGCAGCAGTCGCGGCTCCGCCGCCATCAACTCGATAAGGGGATCGCGCAGCCCGGCCGAGTAGATGTACAGAAGCCGGAACCAGGGAATGTCGGTAGCTTCGATCAGGCGGCGGAGCAGCGTCGAGATATCACTTCCGTCGCGCCACTCGCGACCGAAGTGGGCGAGATCCTGCGCGACGAGGTTCAGCTCGACCGTACCCTGCGCCTCCAGGCGAACGGCCTCCGCGACCAGAGCTTCGAGCCCGAACGAGCGGTGCTTCCCACGCCACAGGGGGATAGCGCAGAAGGCGCAACCGTGGTCGCAACCTTCGCTGACTTTGAGGTAGCGGACGTGACGGCGGTCGGTCAGCGGGACCCGGACGCCCGGGTGGTCGCTGATCGGATCACCGAGCAGACCGAGGTCCCGTAGCCGCGGGATCAACGACTCCGTATCACGCAGACCGACGAACAGATCGATTTCGGGCAGCGAGGGCTCGAGCTCCTCGCGGTATTGCTCGACGAGGCATCCGAGGGCGACGACGGCCCGGCAGCGACCCTCATCCTTGTAGCGGCTCACTTCGAGGAGGGTGTCCACCGACTCCTGCTTGGCGGCGTCGATGAACCCGCAGGTATTGACGATGATGACTTCGGCCTCGGCGAGATCCGGAACCGACTCGGCGCCGTAGCCCGCGAGCGCGGCTACGATCCGTTCCGAATCGACCGTGTTCTTGTCGCAGCCGAGGCTGACGATACCGAGTTTCGTCCGGATCGGCTCCACTTCAGCCCGCGAAGACGTCGGTTCCGTCGGGCGGAGTGAAACTGAACACATCATCCGCGATCGGGGCGTTCGGCTGCAGGTCGCGAAGGATTACGGTTCGGAGTGTCTCGTTCTCCTCGGTGATCTCGAATCGTCGGACCAGGAGGCTCCCGGTATCGATCCACACGCGGACTTTACGATACGGTGACTCGGCTCTCGGAGTCAGCGTGACCAGCCAGGTATCGTTCCCCTCGACCTCCCGTCGGCCATCGAGCACCGCGTCGTACGCCTCGGCCGCCTGCTCGAATATCCGGCCCTGAAGGTCCACCATACCGGCCCCGGTGGCGTTCGCGTCGATCGTGGTTCGAATCACCTGGCCCGGGTGGGTACTCGGATAGTACAACCACAGAATCGATCCGTCGGCGACGATCACGTCCCCCTCCGGATCGGTGAAATCCATCTTGAATCGGCCCCGGCCCTTCTGGTACCAGTCCCCGCTGCCCATGCGCTTCCGTCCCAGCAGAGTGATCTCGATCGTCTGGTCGAACCGGGCCTTCATCGATGTGAGACCGTCGTAGGTGACTTCGGCACGCGCCAGGATCTCTCTGACATCCGGCGTGGCCGCCTCCTGGCCCGCCGCGGTCCCCGGAGTCAACATCGGGGCCGACAGCAGCACGACCGTGAGCACGGCTGCCGCGCGGCAGGTCGCCGACGTCGGGCGATGTCGATTTCGGCGGACGGGTATTCCGCGCTCTTCCATCAAGAAATGCCTCCATTGCGTGCCGACCCCGACTCGCCTTCGGACGTCGGGTCGTCTGGATGCGAATACCCCTTCCCGGATGGGCCCGTTCCGGGCGGTACGGCGATCCGAGCGGTCCGGCGGGTCAATCGGAGGCCAGGTCTTCGCCGCGCATCAGCGCGTCGAGCTGCTCGTGTGTGACCAACACTTCGCGTGGCTTCGAGCCCTCCGGAGGTCCGAGCACTCCCGCCGAATGCAGCTGATCGATGATCCGCGCCGCCCGGCCGTAGCCGATCTTGAGCCGCCGCTGCAAGAGACTCGTCGAGCCGGCGGAGTTGTTGATCACGATTTCCGCCGCCTTGCGGAAATAGGGATCCCAGTCGGTGAGAATCCCATCACCTACATCCACCTGGCTCTCCTCGATCTCGAGCTCCCGGACCTCCTCGAGAATGTCCGCCTCTTCCCTCTTCGCCTCCTCTTCCGGCTCCCCCGCCTTCTGGGCTCGGTACCATTCCACCAGCGCTTCGGTTTCGGCCGTGGAGAGGAAAGCGCCCTGGATGCGGTGCGGGTCCGACTCACCGGGTGGGAGGAAGAGCATATCGCCGTTTCCCAGCAGACTTTCCGCCCCGTTCTGGTCCAGAATCGTTCGGCTGTCGGTTTTCGAGGCGACGCGGAACGCGATCCGGCTCGGAAAGTTCGCCTTGATCAGGCCCGTAATGACGTTGACCGAGGGTCGCTGTGTCGCGACCACGAGGTGGATCCCGACGGCGCGGGCCTTCTGGGCCAGCACCGCGAGGGGCGTTTCCACTTCCGATTGCACGGTCATCATCAGATCGGCGAGCTCGTCGATCAGGAGAACGATGAACGGCAGGGGACCGTCGGCATACGGTCCTTTGCCCCAGCCGTCCGGCATCGTGATCTCATCTCCCTGTTCGATTCTCCGATTCAGTTCCAGGAGATTGCGGCATGCATTCGCCGAAAGGAGCTGGTAGCGCCGGTTCATTTCGAACACGGTCCAGCGGAGCACCGCCGCTGCGTCGTGGTTGTCGGTCACGACGGGATGACGCAGATGCGGAAGGTCGTTGTAGACGATCAGTTCGACCATCTTCGGATCGACCATCAGCAGACGCAGCTCGGCGGGTGTGTATCGATAGATCAGACTCGTCACGATCGTGTTGATGCAGACCGACTTACCCGAGCCGGTCGCTCCCGCGATCAGGAGGTGCGGCATGCGGGCGAGATCCGCCGTATACGGCTTTCCGGCCAGGTCGCGACCCAGCGCGAGCGGCAGGTTCGCTCGCGACCGACCGTACGCCGGCGCCTCGAGGATCTCTCGGAGGTGCACGATCTCAGGCTCGGGGTTCGGCACTTCGACGCCCACTGCCCCTTTGCCGGGAATCGGCGCCACGATCCGCACGGAGGGCGCCTTCATCGCCAGCGCCAGATCATCGGCGAGCGCGGAGATCTGCCCGACCTTCACACCAGCTGCAGGTACGACTTCGAACTGGGTAACGACCGGTCCGGTGGTCCAGCCGCCGATCTTTCCCTGCACCCGGAAGGTGGCGAGTTTCTCGATCAGGATCTGTCCGAGCCGCTCGAGCTCCGACGTCGGTATCCCCGTGCCTCGCCTCGCGGGCAGGGCGAGGAGGTCCATCGGGGGAATCTCGCTGCGCGACGGATCCCCGGGATCGGGCAGCGGCAGTTGCGGATCCTCCTCTGCCGGTCCACCCTCCTCGTGCTTCCTCTTCTTCCTGCGATTCGAGCTCTTCTTCACGGAGCCGGCCTCGGCCGGCTCATCCGGCTCCGGATTCGGGGCTCTCTCCTCCTTGACCGCGCTCCCGTCGGGAGGCCTGTCCCATGGGCTCGCTTCCGAGTCTCCGCCCGAGATCAGAGCGGGCACCGTGTCACGGATCTTCGTCGCTGCTATGGCCACGCCGCGACCCAGCGCGTGCACCCCGCCTCGGGCGCCACGCGCCGCCGCGCCCGCGCTTTCTGCCGGCGACCAGCCGAAGGCGAGCACCGTGAGCGCAAGGAGAATCGAGGCGACGATCAGAGAGGCCCCGATCGATCCGAACACTCCGACCAGCAGTCCGCCGAATGCAGTCCCGAGCCACCCCGCGCCGCTCGCAGGGCGACCCACCCCGGTGCCGATCAGCCACCAGGCGGAGGGAAGGAAGAGCAGCGCACCGACTATGAAGACCGACCAGCGGATGGCGGCCTCTCCACTCAGGACCCCGAGCCGCTCGAGTCCCCAGGTGAAGGCGGGCACCGCGACGAGAATCGAGCTTCCCCCGAAGAGGAAGGCGAGGCCGGAATACAGCATCGCTCCCGCCGGTCCGACCAGGTTCGGATCCGGCACTCCGCCCCGGAGGATGGGAGGCAGGATCGCGAGAACGAGCAGGACTCCGAGGCCGAGAAGCCCGACCCCCAGTGCCTCGGCCTTGTGCCGGTCGTTCACCTCCGCGCCTCCGCGCAGATCAGCGGGAGCCGTCCGGGGTCGGCGCGTCTGCGTCCGCGTTCATGCGGCCGACGAAACCGGTGTCCACGTGACCTGCTGCGAACTCGGGGTGCTGAAGGACTTCCGAAAGGAACGGAATGGTGGTGTGAACGCCCTCGATGATGAATTCCTCGAGCGCCTGCAGCGCCCGCCCGATCGCTTCCTCGCGAGTCGATCCATATGCGATCAGCTTTCCGAGCAGGGAGTCGTAGTACGGGGGAACGCGGTAACCGGCATAGACGTGCGAGTCGATACGGATCCCCGGACCACCCGGCGAGTGAAACGCGGTGATGGTACCGGGAGAAGGACGGAAGTCGTGCGCCGGATCCTCGGCATTGATCCGAACCTCGATCGAATGCCCCCGGAGCTCGGGCGGTCCGGCGTAGCGGAGCGGCTCGCCGGCCGCAGATCGGATCTGCTCCTTCACCAGGTCCGCGCCCGTGACCATCTCCGTCACCGGGTGCTCTACCTGAATCCGTGTGTTCATCTCCATGAAGTAGAAGTGTCCGTCCGCGCCCAACAGGAACTCGACGGTTCCTGCGTTGGAGTATCCAATCGCCTCTGCGGCGCGCACGGCCGCTTCGCCCATCTCGGCCCTGAGCTCGGGCGTCAGCGCCGGACTCGGCGCCTCCTCCACCAGCTTCTGATGGCGCCGCTGCACCGAACAGTCACGTTCTCCGAGATGGATCACGTTTCCGTGCCGGTCCCCGAGAATCTGGATTTCGACATGGCGCGGACGGTCTATGAACCGCTCCATGTAGACCCGCGCGTCGTTGAACGCCGCCGCGGCTTCATTGCGCGCCATGGCGAACGTCTTCTCGATCAGCTCACGTGACTCCGCGACCCGCATGCCCTTTCCACCACCGCCGGCCGCCGCCTTGATGATCACGGGATATCCGATCCGGTCGGCCTCGGCGCGGGCGTCTTCGGCGGTCTCGATGGCCCCCTCGGATCCGGGCACGACCGGAACGCCGGCCTCGATCATTGCGCGGCGGGCCTCTGCCTTGTCGCCCATTCGGCGAATCTGGTTGGCGGTCGGACCGATGAACACGAGACCCGAACGCTCACAGATCTCGGCGAATTCGGCATTCTCGGCGAGAAATCCGTACCCCGGGTGGATCGCGTCGGCGCCCGTGATCTCGGCCGCCGCAATGATCCGCGGGATGTTCAGGTAGCTCTCGCGTCCGGCCGGAGGCCCGATGCAGACGTCCTCGTCCGAAAAGCGGACATGAAGGGAATCTCGATCGGCCTGCGAATAGACTGCGACCGTGCGGATTCCGAGCTCCCGGCAGGCACGAATGACGCGGAGCGCGATTTCCCCGCGATTGGCGATCAGGATCTTGTCGAACACGGCAGTCCGCGCGTCAGTCGGGATCTATGCGGAACAGAACCTGGCCGTACTCCACCGGGTCCCCGTTCTGCACGCAGATCTCCCGCACCGTTCCAGCGACCTCGGACTCGAGCTCGTTCATCAGCTTCATCGCCTCGAGGATGCAGACGGTCTGCCCGTCCGAAACGCGGTCTCCGACCTCCACGTACGGCGGCGCGTCTGGCGCGGGGGCCCGATAGAACGTCCCGACCATCGGCGAAGTGATCTCGAGCAGGGGCGAAGCCGCGGGCGAGGCGGTCTCTTCCCGCTCGACGTCCGCCGGATCTGCGCCATGGCCCGTCAAGGACGAGGCGGCCGACGACCCACCGGCGACGGGAGGCGCCGGGATCGCAGGCCCGGCGACCGCTCCGGCAACGCGATCCCCTGACGCCCCGGCGATCACATGGACTGTCGGAGACTTGGAAAGACGAATCCGGGTGCCGAACCCCTTCGAGATCTCGATCGAATCGAGATCGGAGCCGTCCACCATGTCGATGAGTTTCTGCAGCCAGGCAAGATCGATCATCGGTTCACGCGTTCCAGATACTTGTCAGCCGTCCGATCCACTTTGAGCACATCGCCCTGCTCGATGAACAGCGGGACCTGAACGACGGCGCCGGTGGCCAGCTTCGCTGGCTTGGTGCCCCCCTGAGCCGTATCCCCTCTAACACCCGGGTCCGTTTCGATCACTTCGAGCTCGACGAACTGCGGCAATTCCACGGTCAGGACCGCGCCCTCTCTCGTGAGGCCCTCGCACTCCATGTTCTCCTGAAGGTACTTGAGCTGGTCCTCTCCGATCGTGTCCCGGCTGAGAGGAATGCTCTCGAAGGTCTCCATGTCCATGAAGTAGTAGAGGTCGCCATCCGCGTACGTGTACTGAATCGGCCGCCGGATCAGTCGGACCTCGGTGACCTTCTCTCCGGCCCTGAAGGTCCGCTCCACCACCGCGCCGGTCAGGACGTTCTTCAGCTTCGTCCGTACGAAAGCACCGCCCTTTCCGGGCTTCACGTGCTGAAAATAAACGATCTGCATCAACGCACCGTCGGCGTCGATCACCATACCGTTCCGGAAGTCAGATGTATCCGCCATGCTCTTCGCTTCAGATTTCAATCAGGTTCGTGGATGAACGTCCGAGGGTTCGGCGTCGGCCGACCTCGATGACGACATCCTGCTCGATTCGAATCCCGCCTCGCCCGGGAAGATACACGCCGGGCTCGATCGTGACCACGTTTCCAGCCGCCAGCGGTCGCTCCTCGCGCCGGTGGACTCGGGGTGCTTCGTGAACTTCCAGGCCGATCCCGTGCCCCGTGCTGTGCCCGAACCGGTCCGCGAGGCCGAGTTCGGCGAGGTAGTCCCGCGCGGCGGCATCGACCTCGCACGCCGGAACGCCGGCTTCCGCGACACCGATCGCCCGGAGGCACGCCTCGTTGACGGCTTCGTGAAGATCGCGCTGCCACGATTCCGCCTGCCCCAGTACGAGCACGCGCGTCAGGTCGGAGCAATAGCCGTTGACGCGGGCCCCGAAGTCGAGAAGCAGCAAATCTCCGCTTTCCACGACGCGGGCTCCGGGCGTTGCATGAGGCAGAGCGGACCGGGGCCCGGAAGCGACGATCGGCTCGAACGGGAGCGGCCCCGAACCCGAGCGGTGGAGCGCATAGACCAGCTCCGCCGCGATTTCCTGCTCCGTCATGCCGGGGCGAAGCCGTTCGAGCGTCTCGTCGAAGGCCATCTCCGCCAGTAGAACGGCTTCCTCGAGACTCTGGAGCTCCCCCGCGTCCTTGACACTCCTCAACTCCGCCACCGCATGGGTCACAGGATCCCAGATGGCCGTCCCACAGCGGTTTCCCAGCTCGAATCGATCCTGAACGGACGTCACGCCGGGGTCGAAGCCGATGCGACTTCCCGGTGGGCGTTCCGCCAGACGCCTCGCGAGGACGTCGAAGAGTCCTTCATCCGCAATGACGAGCGAGATCCAGGGGTCGATCTCGTCGCGAGCCTGCTCCTCGTATCGGAAGTCGGTGAACAGCGTGGCGAGACCCGGTTCCACGAGCAGCAGTCCGCTCGAACCCGTAAATCCGCTCATGTATCGCAGATCAGGCGGATGCGACACCAGGAGCCCGTCGATCCGCTCGTCGTGCAGTCGGTCACGGATGCAACGAAGTCTGCTTTCCCGGAAGTCGGGCCCGCGGGCGGGGTTCACTCGTCCTGCTGCAGTGCCTCTACGAGGCCGTCGAGGCCGAACAGATAGCTGCGGGCTCCGAACCCGGTCACGACACCCAGTGCGACATCCGAGAGGAGCGACTGACGCCGGAAGGGCTCGCGCGCAAAGATGTTGGTCAGGTGGACCTCGACGAAGGGCCTTCCGGTCGCTACCAGCGCGTCTCGAAGGGTCACGCTCGTGTGCGTGAGCCCTCCGGCATTCACGAGCCATCCGTCCATCTCGACGGCGTGGGCCTGAACATGGTCCACGAGCTCGCCTTCGTGATTCGACTGAAAGGTCTCGAGCGCCACAGCGAGGGTCGAGCCTCGCGTGCTCAGCCGGGCATTGATCTCCTCGAGGGTTTCGCTGCCGTAGAGATGCCGCTCGCGGCGTCCGAGCAGATTGAGATTCGGTCCATGGATGACGCCGATTCGCATTCGGTCAGCTCCGCAGATTCTCCAGCCATTCTTCGAGCAGCGTTCTCTCTCGCGGTTTTTCCGGAAGCCGGTCGGCGATCTCCTCTCCCTCGCGCAGAACCCGGATCAAGTCGTCCGACGCGAGCACTCCGGCGGCCGCCGGATCCGCGGTCGTGCCTCCCGGCGGATCCATCGCTCGATCGTGCCCGGCGCCGGGAGGCGTTGCCGATACTACCCCTTCCGAGGGTTCTGCCGAAGAGGCGTGATCGATGGTATCTTCCTGTATGGTCGGGTCTTCCCATTCGATCGGCTCATCCCGCTCGATCGCTTCTTCACGCTCGATCGACTCCGCCGGCTCCTCGGTCCCGGTCGACTGCGAGGAACGTGCACCGTGAGCTGCCCGCATGCCGAGGACCGCATCGAGGCCGACGCGAAGCGCTTCGTCGTCCGGACGGTCGACGAGCAATTCCCGATAGATGGCCTCCGCTTCGTCGATCAGACCCTGCCGCGCATACAGGTCCGCCATAGTCCGGGTCAGAAGGTCGGCATCCGCGGCCTCGCCCTCCTCCGTCTCGGCCGTCTCCGCGCCTGCCTCGTCATCCGTGGCCTCACGGGGCTCATACCACCACGCATCCGCCGGCGAAGGGCTCTCGGATTCGGGCCCGACATCCGCAGTGATCCCGTCATCGGGGATCGCCGCATGCAGCTCCTCGGCGTGGGGCTCGGCGACACCCGGGTCGGAAGAGAAGGCCGGCCCGGACCATAGCTCCGAAACGAGCTCCTCTCGGTCCTCGGTGATCTCGGGGGTCCCCGCATCCCGCTCGCCCCCGTCCACATCGCTCTCGGCGGAGTCGCTCTGCCCCGGCGGAACGTGCAACTCCGGATCCTGGGACGTCCCCTCGTTCGCCTCCCCGGCCGGCGACGGCGACGGCAGAGCCTCCGGCGGCGGGTCATTCCACCACTCGCCGCCCGCCGGTGCGGCCGGGGAGTCCGCCGGCGAAGGCGGACGCAGACCCCGCAATTGATCCAGACGGGCCGAGGACTCTTCGCTCTGCGGATCGGCCGCCTCCAGCCGCTCGAGCCAGAAGACCTCCGTCTCCTGGTCCCCCGAGTCACGAGCCAGCGCCGCCAGCCCACGAATCGCTACGAGGTTCTCGGCATCGATCTCGATGACTCTCTCGAAGGCACTCCGGGCTTCGTCGGTCCGGCCCAGATCCCGAAACGTCCTCGCTCTCACGATGTGTGCGCTCAGGTAGTCCGGGTGCCGCCGAATTCCCTCCTCGAGAACCTCGAGCGCTCGCGCCGAGTCGCCCGACTTCCGATAGGCGTCCGCGAGTCTCGCGAACACGAGACTCTCGGGCTGCTTGCGGAACTGCTCCTCGAATCGGCGAATCTCGTCCTGGGCGGACTCGTCGAAAGGCATCCTTCGCTCCCGGGTATCGACATGAACGGCACGCGGCAGAGCCCGCGATCACATGCAAGGTAGACCGCCCGTTTCGCGAGTGTCAAACCTGGTCCTATCGGAATTTCGGTTGCCCGTCGGCGGCTTCGCGGGTAGCTTGGGACGCTTGTTTTCGGTCGGCCCGGAAGGCCGGACCGGCCCCGGGCAGTCCCCGGCTGAGAACCATGTCGATGGAGTGACGTTCCGCATGTTCATGCGCTCGATTCGGGCAAATACGAAGTGGGTAATGCTCGTTATGGCGGTGGCATTCGCCGCCTGGCTGGTGTTCGACTGGGTGAATCAACGCGACCAGGCAGCCCTTCAGGGGGTGAATCCGGTCATCGCCACCGTGAACGGGCAGGAAATCCGAAACATCAGGTGGAATGAAGCCTATAGCTTCGCCCTGGATGCGGCTCGGGCCCGATCGGGCCGCTCGCTCACCGACGAAGAGAGACGCCAGGTCGAGAACGAGGCCTGGGAGGGCATGATTCAGGACGTCCTCGTCGAGCAGGAGATCGAACGGCTCGGGATCGAGGTGACGGAGTCCGAAATCCGGCAGGCGTTCCGTACCAGCCCGCCTCCGGACCTGGTTCGGCATCCCGCCTTTCAGACGGAAGGCAACTTCGACTACGCCAAGTACCAGCAGTTCTTCGCCGACCCCACGGTGGATGAACAGCTGCTGATGCAGATCGAGCAGTACTACCGTCAGACGCTGCCTCGCGCCCGCCTGGCGCAGCAGATTTCGGGGGGCAGCGCGGTCAGTGATGGAGAGGTGTGGCAGGCCTATCGCGACCAGAACGAGTCTTCGACGGTCGCCTACATCTCGGCATCGCTGGAGCAGCTCGCGCCAGCGGGCGGGATCGAGATTCCGGAGTCGGACGCTCGGGCTTATTACCGGGCGAACGAGGAGGACTTCACCCGACCCGCCTCCGCCGTGGTCCGCATAGCCAGCTTCTCGACGACGCCCACGGCCTCGGACACGGCCATGGCGCGATCGCTGGCCGACTCGGTGCGCATGGTCATCGAACAAGGGGAGCTGACCTTCGAAGAGGCCGCGGCCGAGTTTTCGGCCGATTCTCTCACGGCCGATCAGGGCGGCCTGCTCGGGCGATTCACCCCCGGTCAGCTCGTAGACGTGATCGCGGACGCGGTCGAGGAACTCGAAACGGGAGAGATCGCGGGGCCCGTATCGACGCCTGCAGGCTTCCGTCTGCTGACGGTGACCGACCGGTCGGGTGATACCGCGAGCGTCGCCCACATTCTTTTTCCGGTCGTCCTGTCGGAGGCCGGGGAAGACGAGATCTTCCGGACCATGGACGACTTCGAGGGGATCGCCCTCAATCGGGGGATCGCCGCCGCGGGTGAAGAGATGGGCATCAGTGTCCGAAACGACGTGACCGTGACCGAAGGATTCGACTTCGTGCCCGGTGTCGGCTCGCTGGGCGTCGGAGTCGACTGGGCCGTGGATCCGTTGACACCGCTGGACGAGGTCAGCGAGTTCTTCGAGAACGGATCGGGCTATCACATGCTGGAGGTCGTTTCCCGCTCCGAGCCCGGCACGCTGTCCTTCGAGGAGTCGCGCCCGCGTATCGAAGGAATTCTCCTGGAAGGCAGGCAGAAGGAGCGAGCGGCCGAGGTGGCGACGGATCTCGCCGACCAGGTCGAGTCCGCCGCTTCACTCGAAGCGGCTGCGGAGACGCTCGGCTGGACGTACGGGGAAGCCGGGCCATTCACCCGTGGCCAGTTCGTGCAGGGGCTCGGTCGCGGAACCGAGGCGGTTGGAGCCGCATTCGGCTCTCCGATCGGTGTCATCACGGGCCCGTTCGACGCGGGAAACGGAATGGTGTTCCTGCAGGTGGAGCAGCGGAACGCCGCCGACAGTGAGAGGTTTCAGGTGGTCAGAGGTCAGGTGAGGCTTCAGCTGGAGTCACAGCTGTCCCAGACGAGCGTGAATCGCTGGGTGGAGGCACTGAGGGACGAGGCGGAGATCGTCGATCTGCGCGACAGGCTGCGGGCGCAGCAGGGACAGGTCTACCCTTGCCGAGCGAACCACCGATCTCAGGGAGCCGCTTCGCGCCGAACAGAAGCAGCACGATGAAAAGGAGAATCAGGACTTCCCACATTCCGAGATTGCCGAACATCTGTTCACCTTCCAGGAGACGGGAGCGATCAGAGCAGAGATCGCGAGAACCACGCCAGAAGTAGTATCCCGACGACGCTCAGAATGTTCAGTCTGAGCACCAGGGGCCCGATTGTCATCGCGACAACCAGAAGGTCCACGGTCAGAGGACCGAGTGAGGTCGCGACGGTCGTGATGAAGAACTCGCGCGCTGCGCTCGCGGGCAGCGCCAGAGCAGCCAGTTCCGTCAGCAACGATCCGAGAAGCATGCCGCCCGCGACGATCAGTGTCACGCGCTTGGCCGAGGGTCGTCGCCGACCGCTGAATTCGATGCTCACTTCTGCCGCTCCAGTACGAATTCCACTGTAAGGCGGAGAATCTCGACCGCGGGATCGTCCGGTAAGGAACCGAGTCGATCGAGAGCTGATGAAGCGTAGGTTCTCGCCACCTCCCGCGCTCCTTCGAGTCCTCCTGCATCCCGCACCGCGTCGATGACGCTCGCCACCATCGCATCCGAGGGACTCTCGTCCGCGAACAGCGCATTCACCGTGCGACGCTCCGCCGCTCCCAGTCTCGGAAGCGCGAGGATCAAGGGCAGCGTGACCTTGTGCTCCTTCAGGTCCAGACCGTTCGGCTTACCGGTGACATCGGAGGAAACCGTGTAGTCGAGCAGGTCGTCAACGATCTGGAAGGCCATACCGAGGTCGTGGCCGTACCCACCGAGCGCAGCGCGGTACTCGCTCCTCCCCACGAGCGCGCCCAGTTCACAGGCCGCCGACATCAGCGATGCCGTCTTGCAGTCGCAGAGACTGAAGTAGTCATCGACGGTCGTTTCGAGGGCATCGTGTGCCGCGAGCTGTCGCATCTCACCGATCGACATACGGTTGGACGCATTCGCGAGGAGACTGATCGCCTGGATGTCCCCCATCCGGGTCACCTCCACCAGGGCCCGGGAATAGAGGTAGTCGCCCATGATCACCGCTACCTGGTGGCTCCAGCGCGAGTTGACCGTCGGCATCCCGCGCCGTTGCGGAGAATGGTCCACCGCGTCGTCGTGAACCAGAGTCGCGACATGCATCAGTTCCACGATCGATGCGAGGCGCACGGCCTCGGATCGCGGACTTCCGCCGACTTGGTTGCTGAGGAGCAGCAGAGTCGGACGGAGATACTTTCCCCGACGCGCGAAAAGGTATTCCGAGACCTCGTTGATCGCGCCGAAGTCTGCCGTGATCATCCCGTGCAGCTCCGCGTCCATGGCGACGAGTCGCTCCCGAACGGGTGCCTGCAGTACGGACAGCGTTGGAAGTGCTGCTTCGAGCATCCTCTCCCCGGGGCACAGGTGAGCGGCGCAAAGCCGCCTGCGGAAGAACGCCCCGATAATACCGTCACACTGAGAGAGCGGACAACCTGACGGCTGCATCCATGAACGCGGGCTCGACCGCAATCACCCGCCGGAGTCGCTCGACGGCTCCCGCGCGATCACCCGTTTCCTCGAGAAGCAGCGCGATCCGGTACCAGATCATCGGCGACGGTGCGGAGAGATTGGCCGGGTGTGATTCCGCCTCGCGCAGGATCTCGAGCGCACGATTCCTGTCCCCGGCCCGGACGCAGCACTCGGCCATCGCCTCCCAGGCCGGACGCGGATCCTCCCGGCCGACCACGGCCTGCTCCAGCTCCGCGATCGCCTCCTCCCACATCTCCATCTGCTTGAACGCGACCCCCAGCTCGAAGTGCGCCTGCGTGTCCCCTTCCAGTACGGCCCCACCAGTCCCCGGATCACGAAGGTCCTCCAGCAGGGCATCGAAATCGGCCGGCTCCGCCGGAACCGCCGAGTCAGCCCCGGCGATCTCTTCGTCCGACGTCACTTGAGGATCGACCTCGGGGCGGGCGGGCGTCGAGGTTCGTTCGGCCAGCGATGCGATCGCCTGACTCGCACCGGAGTGGTCCGGATCGATGTCCAGGATTCGCGCATATACCGTCCTCGCGCTCTCCGGCGCCTGTTGCCGACGCAGGCTGGACGCCAGGGCCATGTACGACTCCACGAGCAGCGAGCGGTCGTTCAGGCCCAGCGCGAATTCGGCACGCTGGTGATGGAGAACCACATCATCCGGTCGAAGCGCCAGGAGTCGGTCCACGACACCGACGGCCTCGCGGAGCTCGTGGGCATCTTCCAGCAGTTCCAGTGCCTGGAAAAGCCGGACGGAGGCGTCTTCTTCCTGTCCCGCCGCGACGAGCCGGTCAGCCTCGGCGCAGAGGTCGGCAGCAGCCTCGGCCGGGTTGCGCCCTGCGGGCAAGACGTCTTCGTGCGTATCACCCTCCAAGGAACCCGGCATCGTGTCGAGAGCTTCCCGGGCCATGGACGGCTCTCCCGCGCCGGGGGGCGTGAACTTCTGAACCGGCTTTTCGGGCTCTCTGGCGAGCTCCGGCTGCTCCTCCTGTACTGCCGACGCCGCATCGGCCGAGCCGCGAAGCTCTGCGAGCCGACCGGACCCCGGGTGCGAATCTCCCCAGCGCTCATGCAATTCCTCCAGCACGTCGGCCAGCGAATCCGAGGTGGCATGGGCATGCAGCTTACCCAGAATCTCCAGGGCGAGCTCGGAATCCGTATTCTCGTCCCGGGCGAGAGCCAACAGCATCGAGACCGCTCTCGTGGCCACCTGCCCACCCCCGGAAGCGGCGGCCGTCAGTTCGCGAGCCGATTCCACCGCGAGGCCCATCTCGACGTAGGCCGCACCCAGGTCGAGGTGCGAACGGTGGTCCGTGAGCCCGGAATCCTCCGCCTTCCGGATCTGGTACTGTGCCAGTCGGGCCCGGAAGAAGAGGGCCTGGAGATCGGGCTCCAGCGACACCCCTCCGTAGGGATCGGTCGATGCCTCCGGTACGGCGTGAGGGTGCTCCGATTCCTCGGACGAACCCTCGTGCCCGTCCACCTGCGGCTGCTGCGGAGTCCCCATCTCCCCGAGCTCCTCCGGTCCGGGCCCGGTATCGAGGGGTACGCAGTCTTCCGCTCGCTCCATCGGGGGCGGCGCGACGCCGGACGGCTCGGACAGGACCGGCGGCGATTCCAACTCCTGATCCTGCCCCGCGACGAATGCCGGAATCGCGGTCGGGCTGCTTCCGAAGATGGCGACGATCCGCTCGGCACCCCGCCGCACGAAAGACGGATCCGCCATACTGATGCTCAGTTCTTCAACGGCTGCCGCATCGAGCTCCATCGCCTGGAACGCGACACCGAGATCGTAATGAAGTGAACTTCCACCACGCTCGAGGACAGCCCCTGTAGCGATCCGGAACTCCTCGAGCTCAGCGGCGACCAGATCTTCGAGCCCCTCCAGCGTCTCCCCGGGCGGCTCGACGTGCCCGGGAACGAACCCGTCCGGTGGACCGCCGCGCGCATCAAAAGCAATGGCGATCTGATCGTCGAGGCGAATCCCTGAGGCCTCGGAATCTGGATCCTGCGGGGATTCGGGCTCCGAGAACGTCGGAACCGGATCGACCTCCGGCACCGGTTCGTCCATCGGGGCGAACACCGGTTCCGCCGACTCGCCGAGCTCCCGGAGCCGTTCCTCCATGGACGAAACATCCTCGCCCCGGCTGCGAGCGCTCGCCGCTGCCAGCCGAATCTGCGCCTCCGCCTGCGACCGGTGTCCTCGCTCGGAGAGGAGTTCGGCGATCGTCAGGCGTATATCATCGTCTCCGGTGGCTTCCGTAAACTGCTGGACTCCTTCGAGGGCCTCTGACAGCTCTCCGGCTGCCTCGAGCCGATCCACATACTGCAGGAGGGAGGATTGAGCCTCGGCAATCAACCCCGTCGTGGCGTGAAGCAGCGCGAGCCTCCGAAAGACATCGGTGCGATCGGGTGCGACTCTCAGAATCTTGTTGCACAGGGCGACGGCGCTCGTCGGAAGCTGGTTTTCCGCATAGCGATCTGCTGCGGTCTCGTAGCATTCGACCGCCTGCTTCACTTCTCCCAGTCGGATATGCAGGTCGCCGATCCGATTGTACAGCCCGAGTTCGTCGGGTCCGCCCCGGCGCTCATCGAACCGCAGTGCCTCCCGATAGAGGTTGATCGCCTTGCGCCAGTCGGATCGTTGCTCCGCGCGTCGGGCTTCGTGCTTGAGCTTCTGAAACGTCGTCATGAACCTCTCTTCTGCCGTTCGGCCCGTCGCCGGATTCCCGCATGACACAAGTTGATCGTGCGGTCTGCCATCCCGTTCGCCACCGCGCACGGGCCATCGGGTCGGGTCAGGTGCGGTCGTCTCCCGACGTGATTCCCGCTTGGACCGGAATCACGCGGAATTCGGGTCCTCCGCGCGTCGGCCAGGTTTCGTGCGCCGCTCCGTCCGCGCGAAGCTCGCCTACGGGACTTTCAAGAACCCGGCCACGGTGGTTCGCGTGAAGGGAAGGCCCGGTAAGGCGTCAAAGGATACCGGACCTCGATCAGTTCGTGCGCTGGTTGTAATCGCCCTTGAGCTCCGGCGCGTCGGTCAGCCGGACGCTGACGCTGAACAGGGTGTTGCCGTTCGGAGCCCGGGAGAACTGGAAGGAAGCTCGCCAGCGATGCAGGTCCCGGTCGAGGGTGATGTACTGGGTGCCGAATTCGCTCTGCGTGAAGTTGTACTGGGTGGTCCAGCGCACGGACCAGCCGGGCGTCGGCTGGAAGGTAAGCGTTCCGTCGACCGTCTGGCTCTCCCGGCCTGTCTCCTCGGGACGCGAACGGATCAGGGAATAGCGAAGCGAGACCGACCAGCTGCCGCCTCCGCGGGCGTTCGAGAACGGGTCGGTGCGATAGGATCCCTCGAACTCGCGCAGACGGTACCGGGAGTCGACGTTCTGAGGAGATTCGGCCTCCATATCCGATCGGCCCGTTCCTCCCGAGCGACCGAGGCCGAAGATATCTCCCAGTCCGGTGCCCGAGCGGAGCGAGAAGCTCATCGCGAGGGATTCCATGAAGGGCTTGAACCGACGATCGTTGCCGGTTCCCTCGAAGAGGTCATGCCGGATGTTGAGCTGGAATCCCCTCAACAAGTCCGAACTGAAGGCGTTGCTCAGTTTCTCGGTCACCAGGCTCGAGCCCCCGTCCTCGCGGGCGAAGTCGAAAGCGAGCGCATCGGTCCGAATGGCGAGAAGCGTAACCGTTCGGCTGACGGGGGGACGCGTCGGCCCGTCATCCCGACCGAAGACCGCATTCGGGTCGCGCACTCCGCCGACGGGCCCCGTCCCGAGAGCCACCGAGTCATCCGGCAGTACGTCCAGCCCTTCGACTTCGGGCAATGGAGCCGCGACCCCCGCGGGAATCGAATCCGCCTCCCCGGGAGCGAGCCGCCGGTCCAGCGAGTCCTGCCAGGCGACCCGTACCGAGTCAGCCTGCGGAGCCTCCTCCCGATCCGGCTTAACCTTGGCCTCGAACGTCTGGTTGAATCCGAAGCTCAACGTGTTGCGGAGATCCGCCGCGCCACCGAGACCTGGGATGCCGGCGAGCGTGGAATCGATCGAGGTCGCCGGGGAATAGGCCCAGGTGAGCTGGGGCGAGATCTTGTGTCGAATGCGTTCGAACGCTGCGAAACCCGGGTAGAAGCCGTAGACATCGCTGGAGAGACTGGCCCCGAAGCTCGCGCGCGTCGGCGCAGACACGAACCCGAGACCGAGCGTGTCGATATTCACCGACGTACCGGATATCTGGGCCGTCGGGCGGAAGGTGGTAGAGCCGATGAGATTCACCTGGTAGTTGAGCGAAGCGTTCCACCCGAAGGTCTGCTCGAGGTTGGAGGGAAGCTCCGCGACCAGCGAATCGAAAGGAGTCTGTTTCAATCGCCCGTAGTTGGCGCTCGCTCGAAGGGTGAACTTCCGCAAGGTCAGGCTTCCGCTGGAATTCACGGCCGTCTGATCGATGTCGGTTCCCTGGTCGAGCTCGACCAGGCGACGGTTTCCGCTCGCCGATCCGCTGAGAACGATATTGTTGAACAGACCCTGACGTGTCGCCGGGGCCCGGAAGAGGGTCAGCGGGGAGAAGGAGAGATTGATCGCCGGAAGCGTGGTCTCCACCCGGTCGTCGTTGAGATACTGCCTCCGTCTCGCGCTCACGGACAGGTTCGCGAATCGAAATCGATGGTTCAGGCCGATGTCCGAATCGATCGTCTGCGTCTGTTCGTCCGGGCGGAAACTCTCATCCTGATAGATCTGCTTATCCTGAATGTACTGAATCGAAGCCCTGAGCTGCGTGTTCAGCCCGATGCTCTGGTCATGGTCCCAGTCCAGACGAAGGTTGTTGCCGGAATCCCTGAAGCTCTGGCTGTACAGCAGCCCTCCGCGAACGAACTTCTTCAGCCACCGATAGTTGAAGCGCCCGTTCAACCGGGTGTACTGGCCGCTGAACCAGTCCACGGTCGCTTGTGCGTCCATGTAGTCGCTGATCGCCCAGTAATATCCGAAGTCGGTCACGTTGCGTCTGGCCCCGGAAGACGTCTGCACGATGTCGTTGAATCCGAACCTGGGCGGCAGCAGACCGCTCCGACGCCCCTGGCGGATCTCGGATGCGAAGAAGGGCAGCCAGAACACGGGCACGTTGCTGACGTAGAGCACGACGGGCCACGCCACGATCACATCGTCGTTGACCAGCTTGATCTTGCTCGCGTGAAACGAGTAATGCGGTTCTTCGATATCGCAGGAAGTGAACTCGCTCCGAGCGGCGAACAGGGTGTCCTGACTCTTCGGAATCACGTTTCCGATGACCCTCCAGTTCGCGCCTCGCTGGGCGAACTGGGTCTCGGCTCGATAGATCGTACCGGTCATCGACGCGAGATCGAAGTAGAGTACGGAGTCACTGGACACTTCGGTGCCGTCCAGTCCTACCATCTCGATATTCCGCCGAGCTTCCATGAAACGGACCGAGCCCCGATAGAGGATCGAATCCGCTGTCAGAACGTCCTTCTCGCGGTTCACCTGTGCGTCTCCGATGAGCGACAGGTTCTGGGTCTGGACCTCCACCTGTGCTTCCCTGCCCCGATACTCGAGCGCGTAGTAGCCGGGGAGCTCGAGCAGCGAGTTGAACACCCTGTCCCGACTCGGAAATCCCTCCGTGCCGCCCAGATCCTGCATCCTTCCTCTCACGTCGACCTTGGGGATCGTGTCCGCCGGATCCGCCTGTCGCAGACTGTCTTCGAGGAAGGCCTCGTCATCTTCGAACCGTTCGCGCTGGTCGGGACGTTCCCGGCGGGGAGGGCGATCCTGAGCTTGCACGGGGAGGGCGCAGAAGAGTCCGACGAACAGAAACAGGCAGGCGCCGGCCGACCTCATGACTCGCCCGGTTCTCCGTCTCCGTCGGACCCGTCCGACGGCGCAGCCTCCTCCGGCCTAATGCGCCCCTCGGACGAGCGTTCTCCCACTACCAGCTGAACGAGCCAGATCGACGCCTCGTAGAGCAGGATCATCGGGGTGAAGAGCATCGCCATCGTGCCCACGTCGGCTGGTGTCAGCAGAGCCGACGCGACGGCCAGGCCGACGACGGCGTGACGGCGGTACTTGCGCAGCCCGGAAGGCGTGACGATGCCCAGCATGCCGAGCAGTACGAGCACCACCGGCATCTCGAAGATCAAACCGAACGCGAGAATCAGGCGGGTGGCGAACTTGAGGTATTCATCGATGGTGATGATCGGCTCCAGACTTTCGGCCTGAAAGCCCAGGAGGAAGTTCAATCCCAGAGGAAGCACGAAGAAATAGGCCATCGCGATGCCGGCGAGAAACAGAAGGAAGCCGATCGCGATCGCGGGAACGACAAGGCGTCGTTCGTGCTCGTAGAGTGCGGGTGAAAAAAAGGCCCAGGCCTGATAGGCGATCATGGGCAGCGCGAGAATGAATCCGACCACGAACGCGAGCTTGAAGGTCACGACGACCGGCGTGGTCGGACTCGTGAACAGCAGGTTCTGGTCCGGCATCACCTGCCGGAACGGGCGCTCGAGGATGCCGATGACATCGAGCTCCGTCACGACGAAGAAGCCGAGCACCGCACAGATCGCGAGGGCGAGCAGCGCCCAGATGATGCGACGGCGCAACTCTTCGAGATGATCCAGGAAGGGCATCTCCGCCGCTTCAGTCGTCACGCCTCTTCGTCCTCCCCGTTCTCCTCCCCCGGTCCCTCGAACATCTCCTGCTGGCCGCGGGCCTCGTACCTCGCACGGTTCACGAGCTCGCGCACTTCTTCCATGAACTCCGTCGTGTCCTGGAAGTTTCGGTATACCGATGCGAACCGAACGTAGGCGACCTGGTCCAGCGCGCGCAGCTGCGCCATCACCAGCTCGCCGATCTGCTGGCTGCTGACCTCCCGTTCATCCAGACTTTCCAGGTCCTCCTCCACCTGGTCCACCATTTCCTCGATTCGAACGAGCGAAACGGGGCGCTTCGCACATGCGATTCCAATGCTTCGCAGGAGTTTGGCCCGATCGAAGGGCTCGATCGCGCCGGTGGATTTGCGGATACTGAGTGCTTCCTGCTCGATGTGTTCGTACGTGGTGAACCGGAACTCGCAGCTCAGACACTCGCGGCGACGACGGATCGCGCGGCCGGCGCGGCTCGTACGCGAGTCCACCACGCGGTCCTCGACGTGATCACACCTGGGGCAGCGCACCTGTTCTCCTTCCGGTCGGAGCCGGCGACTTGCGATCCCGCAGTAGACGTCGCCCGACCCGCCGGGTCAGCGACTCAGTCGCTCGAGCTCGCGTCTCGCCAGCTCGAACTCGTCACTGTCCGGGTATCCCTGGGCCACCCGGTTGAAGAATGTCCTGGCATCGTCGACGTTGCCGCGACGAAGTTCCAGCAGGCCACTCTTGTACAGCGCCGTCGGCGCGCGGCGGGAGTTCGGATACAGCTCCAGCACCCGGGCGTACTCGTCCAGGGCCGCATCCGCATTTCCCTCCTCGGCGAAGCTCTCCGCCCGGAAGTACTGCGCATCCGGGGCCAGCTCGTGGTTCGGGTGGGCCGAGAGAAACTGGTCCAGGGCCTCCCGGGCCGTGCCGTACGACCCTCGTCGGAACTGACGAAGGGCGGCCTCGTAGAGCGCCTGGGGATCGCCGGAAGGCATCGCATCGGCGGGCTCGCTCGGCTGCATCAGCGGCGGCCTTGCACCCTGTGAACTGCCTGGTACCGCCGAATCCGCGGGAGGAACCGACATCAGGGCCAGGTTGCGCTGGGTCTGACCGGTCAGTTCGATCAGCTGCGCCAGGTTGGTGTTCAGATCCTGGATCTGCCGCTGAAGATCGACGCGACCCGTGATGTCGCGGCGCTGCTGGACGTTGAGACTGTCCAGCAGCACTGCGCGCAATTCCTGGATCTCCGCGATCAGGGCCTCTCGCTGCGAACGCTCCGCCTCGAACTCACCGGTCACGGTGTTCCGAAGCTCGGCCATGTCGCTTTTCGTGGCGCAGCCAGCCACGGCGAGCGTGGCCGCCATCAAGACCCCCGCGGAGCGTGCCGTCACTTCAGCAGGGCAGCCGTGTTCGGCAGGACGAACTCGTCACGCCGGTTCTCGGCCCAGGCCGACTCGTTCGACCCCTGGGCGATCGGACGCTCCTCACCGTAACTGACCGTGCGGAACATGCCATTCGAGAGTCCCAGGTTGACGAGATAGCTTCTCGCCGATTCCGCCCGGCGCTGCCCCAGCGCCTGATTGTACTCCAGCGATCCGCGCTCGTCCGCGTGTCCCTCGATCGTGACCGAGAGATTCGGATAGTTACGCAGAATCTCGGCCTTGCGCTGCAGGACGACCGCGGCCTCGTCGGTGATTCGGGACCGGTCGAACTCGAAGTGGATACGCTCCCGGATCACCATGACGGACTCGACTCCCTCGGCCAGCATCCCGGCCGAATCGGCGCACTCGGTACCCGGATAGTCGCGCTGAACCTGTTCCAGCAGCCTCTTCGCACGCTCGTAATCGCCGTTGGCGATCGCGGTACGGGCGTCCGCGCACATCTGAGAGGCCGCAGCTTCCATTCGGGCGAGCTCGGCGGCCGCCAGACTGTCCGCGTCGGGCACGGCCGTGGTCTCATCGACGACCGGTGGAGGCGGAGGTGGCTCCTTACCGCCACAGGCTGCCAGTCCCATGGCCGTAATGGCGATCATGGCCGCAAAACCGAACTTGGAAGGCATATACGTACTCCTTGACGCGAAAATGATGGGCGGGAGCGCGAAACGGGGACGCACCCCACCGCCCCGCCCGCCGACTGCCGTCTGAACGGCGCGCACCCGCTTTATCATACGCCGCGTCGATGTGGTTGCCAAGCGGTCGAAACGGCGGAATCCGAGGTCAGAGCGCCCCTGACCAGGAAGGCAACTGGTCCATGCTCCCCGAGGTCAGGTTGCGAACCCGGCCGGTGACCGTGTCGAGAATCAGCATCGCCGAGCCGCGGCGTCCGGTGGACGCGAACACGAGGTGTCTGCCGTCCGGTGCCCAACTCGGGTCCTCGTTGCTTCCTCGCGACGTCAGGACCCGCCGATCCGAGCCATCCGGAGACACGGTGACGACCTGGAACGAGTTCTCGATCCACGCCTGGTAGGCGATCCGGTCCCCTCGCGGCGACCAGTCGGGAGACGTTGCATATCCCCTCTCTCCGTAAACGTAGCGGCTGAGGATCTGCGGCTCTCCCCGTCCCTGTCTCGGGATCACGTAGATATGGGGCAGACCGAGCGGCGAAGAGGTCATCACGATTCGACGGCCATCGGGGGAGTAGCCGCCGTTCAGCGTTTCACCGACGCTCGTGTAGGTCACGCGACGGCCGCAGCAGATCGGATTCCGCTGAAGCTCGAACAGTTCGGTGTGATCGCCTTCACTTCGTGCATAGAGGATGTGGCTTCCGTCGGGCGAGTAGACCGGCGTCACATTGAGCCCCTCTTCGGCCGAGACCGTCTGGACCGCTCCTGTCGCGAGGTTCTTTTCGTAGGCTACAGGCCCACCGCTGACGTAGGACACATAGAGAAGATGCGATCCGTCGGGCGAAAGGTCCGGCGAATAGACGATCGACTCATCGCTGGTGAGACGTCGCAGGCCGTTGCCGTCCGAGTCGATGACCCAGACGTCGGAAGCCCCTTCCGGGCCCTTTCTTCGGAAGACAATGCGGGTCGCGGCGATTCCGGGCTCGCCTGTCGCCCACAGTACGATCTGATCGGCGACCCGGTGGACGGCCATGCGGAAGTCCGACGAGCCGACCGCCGGGAGGCTGAACGCGCGAACCTCCTTCAACTCCCCGAATACGACATCGTGCAGGCTGATCCGAAGTACCGGAGCGGCGGCGCTGCCTGACACCTGGCTGGCCGCGCTCTCGACGGGAGTGAGCACCAGGCCCGGCAGGTAGCCGGGGGTGTACGTGATCCCGATCCTCACGTCCCCGGGCTCCTGAGCGGCACCCGGCGTGACGAACGGGCCGGTCGCGGCCACTGCGAGCAGTACTGCGGCGAATCGGATGCTTTTGCTGGTCATCAATACCTTCATCTGGTCGTCGGGTCGAAGAAGAACGAGATCCGCAGACGGTCGCGGGGCCACGCTTCGGGCAGGGGACCGAATGCTCGGGCCCGACCTGCGG
>JARRPS010000008.1:0-18740 GCA_037382625.1 Gemmatimonadota bacterium
CGTCAACGCAGGCCGGCCGGGCCGGGGGCTCGGGACCTCGCAAACGGCGATTCCACCCGCAAAAAGTTGCCACCTCCTCAATCGGGCGGCGTATCGTGAAAAGGCACAAGACACGATGTGAAAAGGAGGTAGGGTAGCTTCTGACTGCGGGTACGGGCCTTGCTCCTTCATTCTCGCGCATCCGCTCGCGCGCGCAGGCGCGCCCGAGCGGTCGGATCAGGATCGGGCACGCATCGAGGAGTCCGGGCGATGACAGGGAACGGAATGCCTGCGAGGCGACAGATCCGGTTGGTGATCGCCATGGCGCTGTTCACCGGGATGGTCGCACCGCAGACAGCCGAGGCGCAGTCGGAGCGTTCGCTGTTGAAGAGCGATCTCGTCCGGATGATGACGGGTAACAGCTACTCGGCCGAGGAAGTTCTCCAGATCGTTCGGATGAATTGCGTCGCCTTCGCACCGAGCGAGCGGGACCGCAACGACCTGGCGAGACTTTTCGAAGGTGACGCACTGCTGGATGAGATCGATCGATGCCGGGAAGTCGGTCTGGCCGATGGGTACCGTCGCGGCGTCCCCGTCGCTCGAACGGCGACCGCGGTGGATCTGCCCGCGCAGCCGAGGGCAGATGGCCCCCGGATCGAGTCACCGAGCCTGACGGAGGGAGAGTTCGCTCCGCCAGAGCTGGAGCGTCCCGGCCTGGGGAGTTTCGAGCCGACCGGCACGCTCCCGGGCGTGACTCCGGATGCGCCCCCGCGATTGCTCAACTGGGACTACGTGACCGGACGCATACTGTCGGAATACCGTCCCGACCGTCGACACTCGGGCAGAGTCGTGCTCAAGATCTGGGTCGACGAGGAGGGTGGCGCTGGCGATGCGTCGATAGTCGACGCCGATGGCGATCCAGCCCTCGCGAAGGTGGCGCTGGCCGCCGTTCCGCTGATGCGGTTCGCCCCGGCAGAGAGTCGGGACCGCAAGGTAGGCGCCTGGGCCACGCTTCCGATCCAGTTCCAGGCGGAGTAGGCTCCAGCGCGAGGTTCGTCGTAGCCCGACTCCTGACGGGTCAGTTCTAGTCTCCCTCCCCGTGACACCCGTCCGGGGCCCCATTACCATTCCCTCGTCCAGACGATCGCTTCGCGCACGGTCGGGAAGCGATCGGGCGGCGACCCACGAGCACCGGGAGACGAGCGGTGGAGTGGCGGACCTACAAGCGCACGGGCCGAGTCTACGCCGGGCAGTTCAACGAAGATGTCGTGATGGTCACGGACACCGGTTCGGTGGAAGCGGCGGCCGGCGACTATCTCGTGGTCGACGCCGGACTCCGGCAGGTACGGCACTACACCGCCGCCGAGTTCGCCGAATGCTTCACTTCCTCCGACCGACCGGTGCCGATCAAGGCGCTGCCGGAGTTGTCGGCCGTCATCGCATCTCGCGTCAGCCGGGTGCCCCTTTCCGAGTCCGGCGAGGAGTGTTCCCGGTGCCGCAGGCGGACGGCGCTCAGGGACTTCGAGGGCGCGCACATCTGCGCCGACTGCGAGCTCGCGGTCAAGGCCGGTCGCGAAGAGCGGATTCGCTGCCTGCACGATGATGCGAAGATGCGCAAGGAGCTGATCGAGGGCGTGATCGTGGATCGTTGCCCCTCGTGCGGGGGTGTCTGGTTCGACGGCGGTGAGCTGGAAGCGTTGAGCACGATCCTCCAACGGGCGGCCGATCAAGGCATGCCGTCGCCGGTCGCCTCCCGTCTGTTTCACAGTCTCACGCAGAGAATCGCCGAGTAATCTTCCGGCAGCTACCGCAGGAGTCGATCCGGTGAAGCGATGTCTCGCAGGTTCTCCGTGTCCGGAATACGTATTGCCGCTGCTCGGGATTCTCGCAGTGGTGCTCCTGTTCCCCTCCCGGGCCTCCGCCCAGGACGCCGCTCCTCCGATCGCGGATACGCTGGCGGCCGCTACGGCGCCGCCTTCGGCCCCCATGCCGATCGACCCGAAGGTGCTCCATGGCAAGCTGGCGAACGGGCTGACCTGGTACGTACGAGCCAATGCCAGACCCGAAGCGCGGGCCGTGCTCCGACTGGTCGTCAACGCCGGCTCCGTTCTCGAGGACGACGACCAGCTCGGCCTCGCGCATTTTCTCGAACACATGGCGTTCAACGGGACGGAGAGCTTCGAAAAGCAGGAGCTCGTGGACTATCTCGAGCGCATCGGCATGCGGTTCGGGGCCGACATCAACGCGTATACGAGCTTTGATGAGACCGTCTACATGCTCGAGGTTCCGACCGACAGCGCGGGGATGCTCGAGACGGGGCTGCAGATTCTCGAGGAATGGGCGCATGCGATCACGCTCGATTCACTCGAAATCGAAAAAGAGCGGGGCGTGGTGCTGGAGGAATGGAGGCTCGGCCAGGGGGCCGCCTCCCGCGTGCGTGACCAGCAGTTTCCGGTTCTGTTCCGGGGATCCCGCTATGCCGAGAGGCTCCCGATCGGGGATCCCGATGTGATACGGAGTTTCGACCATGCGGCGTTGAGGCGGTTCTACCGCGACTGGTACCGTCCCTGTCTGATGGCCGTGATCGCGGTGGGCGACTTCGATGCGGTCGAGGTGGCCACGCAGATCGAAAGCCGTTTCTCGAAGATCCCGAGCCCTCCCGACGCTCCCGAGCGGCCGGATTATGATGTCCCTCGTCACCCGGAGACTCTGGTATCGTCCGTCACCGACCCGGAGCTGCAGGTCTCGCGAGTGGAAGTCCTCTGGAAGCTGCCGCCGGAGTCCGACGGGACCCATGCGGATTACCGTCGGCGAATGGTCGAGCGCAGCTGGAACTCCATGTTGAATTTCCGGTTCTTCGAGATCACGCAGGAATCGGAGCAACCGCCCTTCCTGTTCGCAGGCTCCGGAAAGGGCTCTCTGGTGAGGGGCAGCGAAGCGTTCCAGCTGCAGGCGGCGGTCGCCGATGGTCAGTCGATCGCCGGTCTGGAGCGACTGCTTCTGGAAGCGCAGAGAGTGGAGAGCTTCGGATTCACACAGGCGGAACTGGACCGTCAGAAAGCCGACATGCTGCGGGGCTACCAGCGGGCCTGGGAGGAACGGGAGAAGTCCGAGTCGTCCTCCTACGCCGCCGAGTACGGTCGGGCCTTCCTTCAGGGCGAGTCGTTGCCGGGCATCGAATACGAGTTCGCCCTGGCACGGCGCTATCTGCCTGGAATCGAGCTGTCCGAGGTGAATGATCTCGGCCGCCGGTGGATCTCCGACACGAGTCGGGTGCTGCTCGCATCTACCCCCGAGAAGGAGGGGCTCGAGGCTCCGACGGAGCAAGAGCTGCTCGCCGTGTTCGATGCGGCGGAGGCCGCCGCTGTCGATCTCGCGCCATGGGAGGACTCCGGTTCCGACCGACCGTTGCTCGACGAGCTGCCGGAAGGCGGATCGGTCGTCTCCGAGACCCGGCACGAAGCGGTGGACGTGACCGAGTGGCGGCTCTCGAACGGAATCCGGGTGCTCGCGAAGCCCACGGAGTTCAAATCGGACCAGGTGCTGTTCAGCGCCCGGAGCCCGGGCGGCACCTCGCTCGCAGACGACGACGAGTACCTCTCGGCGACCTGGGCGTCCTCGATCGTCGGCGCTTCCGGCGCGGGCGATTTCGACGCCGTGGAGATCCAGAAAATGCTGGCCGGCAAGGCGGTCTCGGTCAGCCCCTACATCGGAGAGATCGAGGAGGGGTTCAGCGGGTCCGCGTCGCCTCGCGATCTCGAGACTCTCTTCCAGCTGATCTCGCTGTACGCGACCCGTCCCCGCCGTGATCAGAAGGCGTTCGGATCGCTGATGTCCCGCGTGCAGACGGCGATCGCGAACCGGGGCACCAGCCCCGAGGCGGTCTGGGCCGACACGCTGTCCGTGGTGCTCGCGCAGGGACACCCCCGCCGCCAGCCCCCGACACCGGAACGGCTGGCTCTCGTGGATCTCGACCAGGCTCTCTCGTTCTACCGGGACCGGTTCGCGGACTTCGGTGATTTCACCTTCACCTTCGTAGGGTCGTTCGACCTCGACGAACTGCGTTCGCTGGCTGCGTTGTACCTCGGCTCTCTTCCCGCGTCGGGTCGGTCGGAGAGCTGGCGCGACATCGGCGTGCGTCCGCCCGGGGGCGTCGAGCTTCGCACGGTCCGGATGGGGAGCGAACCGAAAGCGCAGACCGCGATCGTCTTCACGGGAGCTTTCGAGTACGATCGCGAGAACCGGATGCTGCTCGGCGCCACCACGGATGTCCTGGACATTATGCTCCGCGAGGTCCTGCGAGAGGAGATGGGCGGAACCTATGGCGCCAGCGTCAACGCGAGCTCCGCTCGGATTCCGATCGGGCGGTACGGGGTTCGGATCGGCTATGGCGTCGAGCCGGAACGACTGGGAGAGCTGACCGCAGCGACCTTCGCCGTCATCGACAGCCTCACGACTCATGGCGCATCCCACACCAACCTCGACAAGGTGATTGAAGCCCGTCGCCGCGCGCGCGAGACGGATCTCGAAGAGAACGGGTTCTGGCTCTCGGCGATCTCGGCGTACGATCGCGACGGCGAGCCGTTGCGTCAGATCCTCGAGCTCGATCCCCTCCTCGATGCCCTGACGCCCGCGAGTATCGGCGAGGCAGCCGGCCGCTGGCTCGACCCCGAGCGGTACGTCCAGGTGTCGCTCATGCCGGCGGAGCCATGAACCGCAGGACCTTCTCGGCCGTGATCGCAGGCGTCGCGGCCGGCCTGGGCGGCGCCGGCGCGATTCGCCTCTGGCAGTCCGGCGGCCCGGTGGTGCGTGGTCCTCTGCCGCCGTCCGATCTGCCGACGAGGCGTCTCGGACGGACGGGCGTCGATCTTCCGATCCTGGGTCTCGGGGGTCACCACCTCGGGCTGGCCGGGTCGGAGCGCAACGCCCGCCGACTGGTCGAGACGGCGCTCGAGGAGGGAATCCGCTTCTTCGATACGGCGGAGAGCTATCAGGCCGGCATGTCGGAGCGATGGCTGGGAGCGGCGGTCCGCGAGGTGCGGTCGGAAGTGTTCCTGATGAGCAAGACTCACGAGCCACGCGAGCGGAGCGCGAAGAGCGCCCGCGAACATCTCGACGGGAGTCTAGAACGCCTCGGAACCGACTATCTCGATCTATGGCAGCTTCACAGCATCAAGAGCCCCGAAGATGTGGATCGCGCCTTCCGCCCGGGCGGAGCCATGGAGTATATCTTCGAGGCGAAGCGGGAAGGTCGTGTCCGCTGGATCGGGGTGACCGGGCACATGAACGCCGCCTCTCACGAGCGGGCGATCCATTACTGGGATGAGGGCTGGGAGTTCGATACGCTACAGTTCCCGGTCAATCCGATCGACTATCACCAGGAGAGTTTTCAGCGAGTCGTGCTGGATGCGGCGCGGGAGCGGGACATCGCCGTGATCGCGATGAAGACCTCGGCCGACGGGGCCCTCGTCCGCGGGGGAGTGTGTACCCACGAGGAGTGCCTCCGATACGTCTGGTCGCTGCCGGTCAGCATGGCGGTGGTGGGCATGGAACGGCAGGAGCTGGTCCGGCGAAACGCCTCGGTGGCACGCGCGAGGAGATTCATGGATCCGCCGGAGCGGGAGGCATTCCGCGAGCGCATACGGCCGCGGGCCGACCCGGGACTGGAGTGGTACAAGCGGAGTGCCGCCGGTTAGGATAGATGCGGCTGCCGATGGAACCTGAACGAATTTCCGAACCGGAGCTGACCGAATGGACGCCAGGCAGGAACTCGCGGACCGAATGAACCCGAACCGGACGATCGTGGACCGGATGATCGGGGCGGCTCGACTGGACATCCCGACCTATGAAGAGGTCGAACACGACGAGGCGTTGACGGCGCAGGCGGCCCTGGTCGTGGTGCTGGCCGCGGTGGCGCGCGCGATCGGTGGTCTCGACGGGGGCTCTACGCACGTCCTGTCCGGTCTGATGACCGCGCTGTCGATGTGGCTGGTCTGGGCGGGGATCACTTACCTGATCGGCGACAAGATGCTGGGCGGCACCGCCACCTGGGGCGAGCTCCTGCGCACGCTCGGTTTCGCCCAGGCTCCCGGTCTCCTCGCTGTCCTCGGGGTGTTCGGCCCGTTGAGCGGCGTGACCGAGCTCGTGGTCTCGATCTGGCTTCTGGTGACCGGGATCGTCGCGATCCGGCAGGCACTGGATTTCGGTACCGGCAAGGCGATCCTCACGGCGGTACTCGGATGGCTATCCGCCATTGCCGTGGCCATCCTGATCGCGCTGGCGATCGGCGGAATGGCGGCGATCTTCGGCGGCATCGTGTCGATGTTCGGCGGTTGATCGTGATCGCTCCGCTTCTGGTGGCGTTAGGTCTCCTGGCGCTTCCGGCATCGGTGGCTCCGGAAGCGGGCTCGCACCGACCGATCGTACCCGGCGAAGAGGTCGCCGACACCTCGGATTCCCGATGGCCGCGGACACGACCCGAGCGGACCGGCTACGAGGAGACCTCCCGATACTCGGATGTCGTCGCCTTTCTGGATTCCCTGGCGCTGATTCGGCCGGGCCTCGACCTCCGGACGTTCGGCGTGACGGAAGAGGGAAGAAGGCTCCCGCTCGTCTTGTTCGGTGCCGACACCGGTGCGTCTCCCCGGGAGATCCGTACCGACGACCGGATCCGGATCCTCGTTCTGGCGAACATCCATGCGGGAGAGGTGGCAGGGAAGGAAGCCGCCCTCGTCCTGGCGCGGGACCTGGCGGCCGGTCGGCACGACGAGTGGCTGGATTCGGCGATCGTGATGATCGCCCCGATCTATAACGCCGACGGGAACGAGCGGATCGGACTCCGGAATCGACCGGGACAGTTTGGACCGCTGGCCGGTATGGGACAACGCCCCAACGCCAGGGGGCTGGACCTGAATCGGGACAACATGAAGCTGGATGCCGCCGAGGCGCGCGCTCTGGCCCGCCTTCTGAACGAGTACGATCCACACGTCCTGCTCGATCTGCACACGACCAACGGCACGGTTCACGCCTACCACCTCACGTACGCGCCACCGCTGCACCCGGACACCGATCCGGGAATCGTCGACGAGCTTCGCGTGCGGTGGCTGCCGGCCGTCACGAGACGCGTGCGCGAGGAGAGCGGGTGGGAGTTCTTCCACTACGGGAACATCCCGGGAACGTGGGGCATGCAGGGTGAGCAGGGCTGGTACACCTTCGACCACCGCCCGCGATTCACGACCAACTACGTCGGACTCCGGAACCGGTTCGGCATCCTGAGCGAGGCGTATTCCTACGCGAGCTTCGAGGAGCGGATCCGGGCGCACGGGCTCTTCGTCGAGGCGGTAATTCATTACGCCTCGAGGGAGGCATCGCGGCTTCGGGCGATCGTCGACGAAGCGGACGCGACACCGGTCGCGGGCCGCGAGATGGCGCTCTCCGCTTCGCTGGTCCGGGGAGATACCCTGGAGATCCTCCTCGGAGAGGTTCGCGAGACGCGGAATCCCTACAGCGGGGAACCGATGCGCGAGCGCCTCGATGTCCGACGGGTCGAGCGGATGCCCGACTACACGACGTTCGGGGCGTCGGAGACGACGGTGGCGCCCGCCGCCTACCTCGTACCCAGTTCGGAAGGAGAGACGATCGAGCGGTTGAAGGCGCATGGCATTCAGATGTGGCGCCTGGGCCGAAGAGTACCGATCGCCGTGCAACGATTCGAGGTCGATTCCGTGGAGGTGTCGGAGCGCGAGTACCAACGCCGGAAACCCACGACTCTCTTCGGGCGATGGAACGACGCCATGGTAGAGCTCCCACCCGGGACGGTAATCGTCCCTGTGGATCAGCCACTGGGCGCGCTGGCCGTTCTGCTGCTCGAGCCGACATCCGATGACGGTCTCGCGGCGTGGTCCCTGCTGCAGGTCGGCGCGGATCGTCTGTTTCCCGTGTTGCGATCGGAGCGGGTCCCCGAAAATCCCTGATGGACGATCGGAGTGGTGCCTCGACCGGAGAAGGCGCCGCTCGAGTTCCAGCCGCTGACGAGGCTTTCACGCGGACTTCCCGCCGCTTGTGCGGGAGAACGCATCGCCTACCTTTCCTTCCCCCGATCGCGAGGAGCCGCTCATGGCCCTGGCGATCTCTGGAGACGAACGGCCCGTTCCGAACTCGAGGCACGATGACCGGAGAGCGGACGGCGGACGGCTACAACGCCGGATACGCCGAGCAACTGTACGAAAGAGATCTTCGTGACAGAGGTCTGGTGCCTCCGTCGCTGTCCGATTGGTATGAGAACGGCGGGGCGATCCCCCGTGCTTCCGCCACGGGTGGCACGACCGCAGAGGGCACGGCGGGCATCGATCGCTCCGAGCTCACCCAGCTGTTGCGCACGGCGGCGGCCGCCGGGAGCCTCGTAGAGTCGTACCGGACCGTAGGGCATCTGGCCGTTTCGATCGACCCCCTCGGCTCTCCTCCGCCCGGTCATCCGTCGCTCGATCCGGGATTTCACGGCGTCACGGAGGAAGATCTCGCGCGAATCCCGGCCGCTGCGATCGGTATGGAGAGGCATGGCGCGACGGCGCTCGATGCGACTCGCACGCTGCGGGAGGTCTATTGCGGCCGGATCGGATACGAGCTGGACCACATGGAGGACCCGGTCCAGTGGAACTGGTTGCTGGAGTACATCGAGTCGGGTCGGCACATGAATCCGGTCGACCAGCACGGGAAAGTACACCTGCTCCGGATCCTGACGGAGGTGGACGGCCTCGAGTCGTTTCTCCAGCGGTCGTATCTCGGCCAGAAACGATTCTCGATCGAGGGAATCGACATGATGGTGCCGATGATCCGGAGAATCATCCGTCGCACGGCGCTGGCGGGCACGAAGAAGTTCTTCATCGGCATGGCACACCGGGGCCGACTGAACGTGCTCGCTCACATCATCGGTTTTCCCTACGAATCACTCCTCGCCGAGTTCGAGGGAAGGCGCTCGCGCGGCATGCAGTCGAGGATCTCGGAAGCCGGTTCGGGCGATGTGAAGTACCACGTCGGTGCGCGGCAGCTGGTGCGATCCCCGGTCGGGGAACTGGAGATCTCGCTCGCACCGAACCCGAGCCATCTCGAACATGTGAACCCCGTGGTGCAGGGGATGGCGCGTGCCGCCCGGGAGCTGATGGCAAGGGAGAGCGGCACGCCGCTGACCGGCGAGGACGAGAGCGGCCTCGACGCCTTCGGCACGGCCGTGCTCCCGATTCTGGTTCACGGCGACTCGGCATTCATGGGGCAGGGAATCGTGCCGGAGACGCTGAACCTCGCGCGGCTGCACGGCTACGAGAACGGCGGAACGATTCACATCGTCGCGAACAATCAGCTCGGCTTTACCACCGATCCCTACGATACCCGCTCCAGCCGCTATGCCAGCGACATCGCGCTCGGCTTCCGGGTCCCGATTCTGCACGTGAACGCCGACGATCCGGAGGCCTGTCTCTCTGCCGTGCAGCTGGCCATCGACTTCCACATGGAGTTTGCCGAGGACGTGGTGGTGGATCTGGTAGGCTATCGGAGGTACGGACACAACGAGGGCGATGAGCCGAGCTATACGCAGCCCGTGATGTACAAGAAGATCCGCGAGCACCCGACCGTCCGTCAGATCTGGGCCGACCGGCTCGTGAGCGATGGTGTCGTCACGCAGACCGAGGTGGACGAGATGTCGGAGGCATCGGCCCGCCGACTGGCCGACGCTCGCGCCCGAGCCATCGACGAGTCCCCGGAATCGGAGGACGGCGAGCGCACGTCGTACACCTCCACGGCGGGTACGACGCTCGGCATCGGAATGGAGGTCGAACGGGATCGCCCTCGCAGTTACGACGTCCTTACCGTGGAAGAGGAGGGATGGCGCGAGAGTCTCGAGGCGCCTTCCGCCGACCGTCTGCGCGAGCTGAACGATGCGATCCATGCCTGGCCCGACGGATTCGAGCCGAATCCGAAATTGGAGCGGCAACTCGAGAGACGCCGCGCTTCGCTGGAGGAAGGGATCGAATGGGCGCACGCCGAGGCTCTCGCGTTCGCCAGTCTCGTGGCGGATGGCGTGCCGGTCCGACTCAGCGGCGAGGACTCTGAACGGGGCACCTTCAGCCAGCGCCACCTCGTGCTGCACGATGCGGGGGATGGCGGGACCTGGACACCGCTCAAGCACATCGCGGACGGGCAGGGGCAGTTTCAGGTGTGGAACAGCCCGCTATCGGAGGCGGCGGTGCTCGGGTTCGAATATGGCTACAGCACCGCTGCGCTCGATACCCTCGTGCTGTGGGAGGCGCAGTTCGGCGACTTCGCGAACGTAGCACAGGCGATCATCGACCAGTTCATCGTTGCGGGACGATCGAAATGGGGCCAGGAATCACGTCTCGCTCTTCTCCTTCCGCACGGGTACGAAGGGCAGGGGCCGGAGCATTCGAGTGCACGACTCGAGCGGTTTCTCGAACTCGCCGCGGAACAGAACATCCGCGTGGCGAACCTGACGACTCCGGCCCAGTACTTCCACCTGCTCCGACTGCAGGCGTTGCGGCCCGCCCGTCGGCCTCTGGTCCTCATGACGCCCAAGAGCCTGCTGCGTCACCCGGCGGCCCGCTCGACGATCGCGGAGCTGGCGGAAGACCACTTTCATCCGGTGCTGCCCGGTCTTCGAAGCGAGAAGGCGCGCGCCGATGTGGGCCGCATCGTGCTCTGTTCCGGAAAAGTCTTCTACGATCTCGTCGGGGCGGATGCGTGGGCGGAGAGCCCTGCGGTGGACGTGATCCGTGTCGAGCGGATTCATCCGTTCCCCGAATCGGAACTGGCCGCCCTGTTCGGCCAGTATCCGCAGGCCGCGGAGATCGTGTGGCTCCAGGAGGAGCCGGCGAACATGGGCGCGTGGCAGTATCTCCGCCCGCGTCTCGAACGACTCGCCGGGCCGGATACTCCGGTTCGCTACGTAGGACGTCCCGAGCGGGCGAGCCCGGCCGAGGGGTATGCCGCGGCGCATCAGGAGGAGCAGCAGTCGATCGTCGCCGCGGCGTTGTCCAGGGAGGTGCAGGCGAAAGCCTGACCGCGGCATCGACGAACACTGTGGCTGGCGCAGTCGCAGGGGACGCCCCGATCCACTCTCAGGCGCCGGGCTTTCCGTCCGTTCGTGCGTCGGCCGCCTCGCAGAGTCGCTTGAACCGGTTCAGGACGTTCGAGGTGACCCGGTCGTGTGCGAACTGCCAGGCCGATCGAACCGGTCCTCCGATCCGACCCAGGGTCCAGCTGCCGTAGGGATTGAAGCCGACAGCGAAGAACAGGTGTGTCGGCTCGATCTCCCCTCGTTCGGCGATCCGCGAACGTGCTAAGATCGAGAATACTCCGATCGGGTAGCCGCCCGAGCAATTCCACAGAAAGAATCTGGCATTCTCGGTGTCCTGGAGATCGGGGATTCGCCTCGCCTCCGACACGGTCGCTACGAAGAGCGTCCCGAAATCCGGGCCCAGGCGCTTCCGCAGCCATCGCATCGCTCCGGATCGGCCGAAGAGGACGACACGGAATCCATCCTGTTCTCCGGGAGTCTGCTCGATGGTGGCGAGATGATCCGGCCAGCAGGCCGAACCTCCCTCCCACCGCTCCACCTCGTCGAAGACGGTTTCTATGGTGGAATCGATTCCGATGCGGTGGATGTTGAGGATGGAATAGACCGAGACATCGACGCCGGTCCGTTCCGCGATCCGCCGGGTGTAGTCTTCACGCCAGCTGTCCGACTCGACGGCGACCTGCGTGGGGATCGCCGGCCGATGGAAGACGAAGTTACGGATGTCGGACAGGACACTCGTGGAATTCACCGGCACCGACGACGCGTCGGCCTCCGGTCCGGACGGCGGTCGCGTCATGGGTTCCCGGCCGGAATCAGGGGCCGCGGGACCTCTCTCCGACGATCAGGGCTTCCTGTACCGGAATCTTCGCCATGACGCTCTCGTAGAGCGAATAGCTCAGGCCGAACAGTCCCAGAAAGCCGAGAGCGATCGCGACTTCCTGCCATCCGAGCGGCGGACCTTCGCCCTGCCACACCGATGGCACGACCTGCATCCAGCGCTCCAGCCAGAAGCCGAGAAGGATGACAACGCCGACGATCGCGAGGTGCCGGGAACGCATTTTCGGACGCCGCCAGAGTAGCAGCGCGAAGGGGATGAAGAAGATCAACGCCATCTGCGCCCACAGGAGCGGCTTGAACCCGTTGTCGACCCGCAGCTCGAAGAACTGGGTTTCACGCCCGATATTCCCGTACCAGATCGGAAGGAACTGGGAGAACCAGAGGTAGCTCCAGAAGATCACGAACGCGAACATCAGCTTGCCGAGATCGTGAAACTCCCACCTGCCCCAGACATCCTCGAGGCTGTAGTGCTCCTTGTAGCGGTGCGCCAGAAATGCCACTATCGCAAGCATCGAAAGCCACCCGCCGACGAAGTACAGGGCGCCCCAGATGACGCTCATGAAGCTGGGCATCAGCGACATGGTCAGGTCGAAGGAGAGAAGGCTGAAGATGATGACCCAGAGCCCGATCAGGACGGGAGCGAACCAGGAGAGAATGCTCCGAGTCCGCTCGGCTTCCTCCTCGTCGCCGCGCCAACCACGGGAGATTCTCTCCAGCATCGACTTCCGCCAGCCCGTCTGCTCCCTGGCGATCATCGGCGCGTCCGGCCGGAGTGACAGGCGAAGGAAATACCAGCTCGCGCCGAACAGGATCGCGAGCAGAATCCCGTTCCGGATGAACACCCCATCGTGCGTCAGCCAGCCCCGGTTGATGTGTCCCTCGAATCCCGGCTTCATCCATGGGAAGATGTAGGGAGCGCCGAAGTACATGAGCAGAAAGATGATCAGCGAGAAGGGCAGAAAGGCGCCGGTCGCTTCCGCCACGCGGCGGAAGGGCTTTCCCCAGTGTCCCTTCGCCACCACGAGGACCGCGGCGAAGATCACCCCTGCCTGTGCGAGGGCCGTCCAGAAGAGGAAATTCGCCCACACGTTCATCCAGGCTCGCTGCGGGTCGATTCCGAGGGCGATGACGAAGCCGACCACGCCGATCGCGAACGCCGCGAGCCAGAGGAGGCCTGCGAGCCCGCTGATCCGACCGTGGACCGTACTCAGCGCCCTATCGACCGTGACGACGGATGGTTCTGCGCTCAAGGTGCCGTGCTCCTCAGTCATTGCCGGCCTGCGCTCCACCGGATCCGGCCGCCGCGCCGCCGCTCGAAGCGTCCTGCAGGGAGCGTACGTACTCCACGATCTGCCAGCGGGACTCGTGAGGGATTCTCCTGTACGACGGCATCACGCCGCGCCCGTTCGCGATCATGCCCCAGATGTATCCATCCGAGAGGTCGTTCTTCGCCCGGTCGGAGAGGAGGTTGAGCGTCGGGAGGGGCGGAAGCCTGTTCTCGCCGACCACCGGACCGTCACCCGCGCCTTCCTGCCCATGACACACCACGCAGTACCGGAGGTAGAGCACCTCGCCCTGTTCCAGGATCTCCGGAGTCACCGCCATGGGGTTTCTGGCGATCGTGTCTGCGGCGAGAAGGTCGAGGTGTCGGGGCGCACCGACGTAGACCGTGCCCTCGGGCGGCAGAAGATGTTCGGCTTCGTAGGTCCGGACCGACTCGGTACGGAACATCGTCTTGAACCACGGGACCCGCTTCACCTGATCGTCGCAGCCGGTGAGAACCACCGCGACTGCGACCGGAAGCCCCAGGACCCGAAGAGAGCGGAAGGTGGAGATCATGCGGCCACCTCCTCGATCTCGATCGCGCCCGCGTCGCGGAGAAGCGAAGTGAGCTCGTTGGACCTGCCGCCCACATCCTGGAGATAGACTCCGAATCGGTCGACCGAGAAGACTTCGCGGTACCCCGGTGACAGGCGCCGACGCGAGCGCCAGGTGTGGAAGAGCACGCCCGCGAACCCGAAAAGGCCGGTGAACAGGATCGTCATTTCAAACATGATGACGAAGAATGCAGGCCACGAGAGAATCGGCTTGCCCTGGGTGACCAGCGGATAGGCCAGCGATGTGAGTCCCGTCAGCGCCGTTGCCGTGAGGAATCCGGTGATCCCTCCGATCAGGGCCCACCGCCGGACCGGGCTCGACGTGATCCCCATCGCTTCCTCGAGCTCCGGAGCCGGGAAGGGAGAGAAGACGTCGAATTCGGAGTGCCCCGCGTCGCGGATCCGCTCGATCGCGTCACGCGTGGCGCCGAGTGTGTCGTAATGGGCGAGAATGCCACTCATCTCAGTGCCCGTGCTCATGCTCGTGTGCCAGGTGTTCCTTCACCTCCGCGATGCTGATGACGGGCAGCGTCCGCGAGAAAAGAAGGAACCAGAAGAAAAACCACGCGAAGCTGCCGATCATGATCAGAATCTCGGTCGTCGTCGGGACGTAGATGCCCCAGCCGCCCGGCTCGAACTCGTGGGCGAGCGATGTGACGATGATCACGAACCGCTCGTACCACATGCCGATGTTGACGAAGATCGTGACGACGAAGAGCGCCGCGAGGTTGTTGCGGGTGCGTTTGAACCAGAGGCTCATCGGGACCACGACGTTACAGAACACCATGATCCAGAAGGGCAGCGCGTAGTACCCGGTCGCCCGCCATCCGAAGCTCTCCTTCTCGACGGGATCGTTGACCCACCACGCGAGGAAGAACTCCAGGGCGTAGGCGTAGCCGACGATCAGCGAGGTGAAGAGCAGCAGCTTCGCCATATTGTCGAAATGGTACTTCGTGATGTACTTCTCGAGCCCGAAGGCCCAGCGCAACGGGATCATGATCGTGATGACCATCGCGATCCCCGAAAAGATCGCTCCCGCCACGAAGTAGGGGGCGAAGATCGTGGAGTGCCAGCCGGGCACGATTCCCATCGCGAAGTCCCAAGAAACGACGCTGTGCACCGATAGCACCAGCGGCGTCGCGATGCCGGCCAGGTACAGATACAGCCGGCGGTAGTGACTCCAGTCCTTGACGGATCCCTGCCATCCGAGCGCGAAAGTTCCGTAGAGCTTCTTCTTCACGCCCGTGAACTTGTCTCGCAGAATCGCGAGGTCGGGAATCAGACCGAGGTACCAGAACACCAGGCTGATCGTGAAGTAAGTGCCGATCGCGAACATGTCCCACACGAGCGGCGACCGGAAATTCGGCCAGAGAAGCCGGGTGGAGGGGTAGGGCACCAGATAATAGAAGTACCAGACCCGACCCAGATGGATGAGCGGGAAGAGGCCCGCGGTCATCACGGCGAAGATCGTCATCGCCTCGGCGGCACGGTTGATCGTGGTGCGCCAGCCCGAGCGGACGAGGTAGAGCACGGCCGAGATCAGCGTGCCGCTGTGCGCGATGCCGACCCAGAACACGAACGTGACGATGTAGACGCCCCAACTGACCGGGTTGTTGATCCCGGCCATTCCGATCCCGTTGCGGATCTGGATCGCCCATGCGGTACCCCCCGCGAGGATTCCGATCCCGCAGATCGCGAGCAACAGGTAGTAGCGCCACGAGGGCGGATAGATCGGACGACTGATGTCGTCGTTCGCCTGCGCGAGCGTTGGGAGTGCCTCCACCGGCACGTCGATTTCCGCTGTCGCCATCAGACCCTGTGGGTTTCTCGGTGACCGGTCATTCAGTGACCGGCTTCGTCGGCCGCGCCGTGATCGTCCGCTGCGCCGCCATCTTCCTCATGTCCTTCATCGCCGTGCCCGCCAAGGGCGAGTGCAGCGTGCGATACACCCGCCAGGTAGGTGATCGCGGGTCGCGTGTTCAACTCGTCGAGCATGTGGTACGCGCGAGCGCCCTTGGCAACTCGGGAGACGGCGCTCTGGGGATCCTTGAGGTTGCCGAAAACGATCGCCTGCGTCGGGCAGGTCTGCATGCAGGCCGTCTGAATCTCGCCATCCTGCACGTGACGGCCCTCGTCCTTGGCGTCCAGCTTGGCCCGGTTGATCCGCTGAACGCAGAAGGTGCACTTCTCCATCACTCCGGTCTGGCGGACCGTGACATCCGGGTTGAGCTGCAGATTCAGCGGATACGGATGCTCGTAGGTGAACCAGTTGAAGCGCCGGACCTTGTAGGGGCAGTTGTTCGCACAGTACCGGGTGCCCACGCAGCGGTTGTATACCTGCGCGTTCAGCCCCTCCGGCGTGTGATAGGCCGCGTAGACGGGGCAGACGGGTTCGCAGGGCGCGTCGCCGCATTGCTGGCAGAGGACCGGAACGTGAACGGTCTGGAAACCATCGTCCTCGGTCTCCTCGAAGTACCGCATGATCTGCATCCAGGACATCTCCCGACCCTGGTTGCAGAGATCCTCGCCGACCGTGGGGATGTTATTCTCCGCATAGCAGGCGGTGACGCAGGCGCCACAGCCCGTGCAGGCGTTCAGGTCGATCGCCATGCCCCAGCGATACGGGCTCTTCGGGTCCGAGTCCCAGGCCGTTTCCAGGATCTGACGGAGGTCGACCCGGTGGCCACCGATCGCTTCCAGGGCGTCATCGATCGGCATGAGCTCGCCGATCTCGCGGTCCAGGTCGGTGTCGTTTCCCTGCAGGATCACGAGCTTTCCGCGTTCACCGATCGCCGTGAGCTCCGCGGGCACACCCGAGAATGCCAGCGCTCCCGTGTGTGGATCGAACGTGCCTTCGAGGAGATCCAACGCATTCACGCCGCGTGACTTCGCCGACCGACCGAATTCGGTGTGTCCCTGGCCGAGAGGAATCGCGATCGTATCCGGCCGTATGCCCTCGTACAGAAACGCGGCCGCGGTGACGGAGCCGGCCGGAGTGCGGACCTCGACGAGGTCACCGGTCTCGATTCCGAGGGGCGCCGCCGTCTCCGGGTGAATCTCCACCCAGCTGTTCCAGACCGCTTTCGAGACCGCGTCGGGAAGTTCCTGCATCCACGAGCGGTTCGCTCCGCGGCCATCGTAGAACTGCGCCGAAGCGTAGGTGATGAGCGTGAGTCCCTCCGCCGGTTCCGGAAGCCGGAAGGAACGATCGGTACCGGCGGCGCTGAGGGACGGATTCGGATCGATCTCCGACTGCGCTCTTCGAACTGCGCCTGCCTGCAGCATGACGAACCAGAAATCCTCGAAGCTCGCCCGGCCCGCGGATTCCTCTTCGAAGCTGGCGCGCCAACTCGTTTCGAGCCATGACTTCCAGTCGGGTGCGTCGAACGGGCTGTTCCCGCCCAGCGCCGCCGCCGCGAGGAGTACGTCCTCGCGTTGACGCGTGTCGAACACCGGTCGCATCACGGGCTGGGCCACGGCCCAGATGCCGGGGCGGATCTCGGCATCGCCCCAGGACTCGAGCTCATGATTCGACGGAAGCAGAAAGTCGCACGCTGCCGCCGTCTCGTCCATCTGGCAGTTCAGCGATATCCGGTTCTCGATGCCGGCGAAGGCCGCCGCGAAGCCCAGCGACTTCGGAAGACCGTAGACGGGGTTGGCGCCGCCGACGATGATCGTGTCGATCGAGCCGGACTCCATCCTCTCCACGAGCCCTCGCATCTGCGCAGCACTCGCCGATTCGCCTCGGACCGGACCCCCTCCGGGTCGGACCGTCGTACCGATCGCGCCACATGCGAAGTTGAGGAGAGCGATCGCCAGGTGCGTGTCGGTCGATGCCGCGTCCTGTCCGGAGACGTCGGGCGGCAGCACGATGGGCCGCTCGGCCGCGGCGAGATCCTCGGCCAGACGAACGATCTTCTCGGCTGGGATTCCGGTGCTCTCCGCGACCGCCTCCGGGGTGAAGCGGGCGAGCGGGCCGGAGAGTCGGTTCGCGGCCGCTCCCCCCCTGGCTCTCGTCACCGCGCCGGCGAGCGCCAGTGCAATGGCGGCTTCCGTTCCCGGACGGGCGGCCAACCACTCGTCCGCGTTGAGCCCCGTGAGTGAAAGCCGAGGGCCCACGAACGTGAACTTGGCGTGACGTCCGGCCTCGATCCGCCTCGCCTCGTGATACCGTGCTCCCAACTCGACCGGGGAGAGCCAGCTGCCGAGGAAATCGGCGCCGAAGGAAACGATTCGATCCGCCTGATTGATCTCGTACTGAGGCATCCCGGGGATGCCGAACGCGATCTCGTGAGCGGCACTCAGCGCCTCGTATCCCAGCGGCTCCCAGGCAATCCACTCGGCGCCGACCGCCTCGGCCCATGCCGAGTAGAACTCGGCCGAGGAACCGGTCTGGGGAGAGGTGAGAAGCACCGTACGCCCGGGAGAGATCGCACCTGCAACCGCCGCGATCGCCGCGTCCCAGTCGGTCTCGGTGAACCCGTTTCCGTCCCGAATCCGCGGTCCCTGAATCCGATCCGGATCGTACAGATCCTGGAGGGCCGACTGCGCGAGCGCAGACAGCCGGCCACCGTTGGGAAACCGCGGGTTCCCCTCGAGCTTGATCACGCGTCCGTCACGGACGGTGGCGTGGATGCCCAGGGGCTCGGGTCCTCCCGCCTCCGTCAGGATCGTCGCGTAACTGACGTTCGTGCCCGGAACGATGTCCTCGGGAGGCACGAGGTAGGGAATCAGCCTGTCGCCCATGTCGGGAGGGCCACAGCTGGCGGCGGCCGCCCCCGCGCCCGCGACTCCGAGCACCTTGAGGAAATCACGCCGGGAGGTGTCCCCCGGGGAGCCCGTCCCGCCATTCACGGTCGGCAGGCCGACTCCATTACCGTTCCTGTGTGTGTCGCCGTTGTTCATTCGCTACCGGTGCCGGGTCTCAATAATGACATGCGGTGCAGTCGATCGGACCGCGG
>JARRPS010000009.1:0-29233 GCA_037382625.1 Gemmatimonadota bacterium
AGGTACAGGTCCCGTCCTTCCAGTGCCTGCGGGACCTTCCATTCCCCCGACAGGGTCCAGCCGGCGGCATCCGGGAGCGGCCCCGCGGGCCCGAGCCTGTCGGGTTTGTCGCCCCCCGGTACCGACCGGACCTCCCAACCCGAAAGGTAGATCACCTCGAGACCCGAGGCTTGTGGGGCCTCGAACGTCGATCCACCCGCCCGTTGCTTCACCTCTTCATCGGCCCACTCGAGCTCGATCTCTCCGCCCCGTCCACTGAGCCGTGAGAGTCGATCCAGGGGGACCCAGAGTCCGACCGACGCCGGCGTGCCCGGAGTCAACCAGCGGGCGCTTCCCCTCGCGTCGATGCCGTCGCCCCGAAGTCGAACGCGCACATTGTCGATCGGAGAGCGACTCCAGGCCGTGACCTCCAGGCTTACCTCTCCGAAGAGTTCCTCTTCCTGCCACGCGGTCCGACCGGAAGACCGGAGTTCATCCGCAGCGATCACCCAGGGCTCGGGACCCGTTCGGATCTCACCCGGCGGTCGCGACGCCTGAATCCGGAGCGGGGTACCCCCGCGTGTTCCAGCCGCCGCCGAGGCGGACCGGAACCGAACGCTCCCCGACCGCCTCGATCGGATCCCCGGCCCCGTCCCGGAGTGGCCGTCCGTTGATCCAGACGCCGACGTTCGTGTCGCCGAGCCCGCCCCAGGTGAGGATCATCGTGCGGTCTTCCGGGAGGCGCACGTAGGAGTGAGCGTAGGCGACCGCGGGCGACTCCCTCTCGGCCAATACCGAATCGAGCCGCAGCGAGCTCTCGCCGTCCCGTCGCACCAGGGTCCATGACGCTCCCGCCTGCTCACGACCGCGATCGGGAAACACGCCTTCCTCCCCGGGCCCGGTGAGCCCGGAATCGCCTGCGGTATCGCTGACGGGAAAAGGAGACGATACGAGCCACCGGTCGATCGGGACGGAATCCCCGGATCCGGAGAGTTTCGACTCTTGAGCGATCGCTTCGGTTGGGTCGACGGCCGCGATCGCGATCGTCGTGACCGCGAGGAATGCCCCTCGCACGGCTCTACCCGCAATGCTGGTAATCGAACGCATGAAACCTCGAAGTGCTTGACCGTTGGAAGCGCAGGAGTCTAACCTCCCGAACGCAATACCGCACCGCGGTGCTCGGAGGTCCGCCACCGGACCGCGATCGTCGTGGGATCGTCACGCGCCGGAGGACAGCCATGAAGAGGATCGCGCGCCTGGACGTGAATGGGGAGCGCCACGAGGTGGCGGTGCCTGTGCACTACACGCTGCTCGAAACTCTCCGATACGGCCTCGGCCTCACCGGCACGAAACAGGGATGCGACAAGGGGGACTGTGGCGCCTGTACCGTGCTGATCGACGGCGATGCGATCCTCTCCTGCCTGCTTCCGGTATGGGAAGCGGAGGAACGGAACGTGAGAACCGTGGAGGGCCTCGGCGACCCGCGCGAATTGCATCCGCTGCAGGAGGCCTTCGATCTCACCGGCGCTGCGCAGTGCGGATTCTGCACTCCAGGAATGCTGTGCAGTGGGGTCGGCCTTCTGGAGACCAACGTCACCCCGACGCGTGAAGAGATCGCAGAAGCCCTGTCCGGAAATCTCTGCCGCTGCACCGGTTACACGAAGATATTCGAAGCGGTCGAGCGGGCGGCCCGTACGTTGCGCGAGCGAGGGGTCGCCGATGCATCCCGATGAACTGAACGCCATTCAGGCGGAGCTCGCCGGAGCGGCCGATTCGGTCGAAACAACCGGGCCCGACGAAATGTCCGTTCTGGGCCGTCGAAATCGGAGATACGAGGGACACGCCAAGTCGACCGGACTCGAACTGTACACGGACGATCTCTCGCTTCCCGGGATGCTGCACGGGAAGATCCTCCGCAGCCCCCACCCGCACGCGAGGATTCTTTCGATCGACACCGCGGGTGCCGAGGCCATGCCCGGCGTCCATGCCGTCCTCACCGGCGCCGACATGCCGGTCGCCTTCGGGATCATTCCATGGACGCGTGATGAACACGCCCTCGCGGTCGACAGGGTGCGCTTCGTCGGTGATGCGGTCGCGGCGGTCGCGGCCGTAGATGAGGACACGGCGAATCGAGCCCTGGCGGCGATTCGAGTCGAGTACGAAACCCTCCCTGCTCTCCTCGAGCCGCGGGACTCGCTCGATACCTCGGCCGTGCAGATTCACGAGCCGAAGAAAGAGGGTCGCAACGGCAACGTGACAAAGCATGTAAGGCTCGAGTTCGGGTCGGTGGACGAGGAGATGGACTCGTCCGACGTGGTCGTCGAAGGGGAGTACTACTTCCACGGTACGACCCACGCACCGATCGAGCCTCACTGCGCGATCGCACGGGCCGGGGCCGACGGCACGCTTACGGTCTGGTCCTCCACCCAGGTGCCGCATTACCTGCAGCGTGAACTGGCCCGGGTACTGGAACTGGACGTGGCGCGGATCCGGGTGATTCAGCCAGCGGTGGGAGGGGCATTCGGAGGGAAGTCCGAGCCCTTCGATCTCGAGTTCTGCGTCGCGGCCCTTTCGCTGCGTTCCGGGCGGCCGGTGAAGATCCTCTACACGCGTGAAGAGCTCTTCTACTCCCACCGGGGCCGCCATCCGATCGAGATGTGGTATCGGGTGGGCGCTTCCCGGGACGGCACCCTGCGGGCGGTCGATGCCCGTTCGCTGCTGGACGGCGGTGCGTACGCGTCGTTCGGTCTCGTGACGACGTACTACAGTGGCCAGCTTCTCACGGCGCCCTATCGACTCGGTTCGTACCGCTTCGAGTCCACGCGGGTGTACACGAACAAGCCGGCTTGCGGACCGAAGCGCGGCCACGGCTCGGTACAGCCTCGATTCGCCTTCGAGATCTCTCTGGACAAGCTGGCCACCGAGTTGGGCCTCGATCCGATCGAGCTTCGACGGCGAAACTTCATGGGAACCGGAGAGACTCTGAACGAGTTCCGGGTCCGTTCGAACGGATTCCTCGAGTGCCTGGACGCGGTGGAAAAGGCCAGCGGATGGAAGGACAAGTACGGCCGTCTACCCTTCGGCCGCGGGGTGGGTGTGGCCGGGTCCTGTTACATCAGCGGCACGAATTATCCGATCTATCCGAATTCGATGCCCCAGGCGGCTGCCCAGGTACAGGTGGAGCGTTCCGGACGTGTCACCGTGCTTCACGGGGCGTCCGAGATCGGCCAGGGCTCCGACTCGACGATGGCGGCGATCGCGGCCGAAGAACTCGGCGTGCCTCTCGGATACGTGCGCGTGGTCTCGGCTGACACGGACCTCGTTCCGGTGGACCTCGGTGCCTACTCCTCGCGGGAGACGTTGATGGTGGGCAACGCGACACGTTCGGCCTGCCGTGAGCTGGCCGGGAAAGTGCGTTCGACCCTGGCGAGGGAGTGGGGGCTGCCCGAAGAGAGGGTCCGCCTCGCCGCCGGCTGGGCCCGCGAGATTCCGGATTCCAAGGGTCCTGATGGCTCCCCCGACGGTCGAGGGGCACCTCTCCGGGACGGGCTCCGACGAATTCCGATCGCGGAGGCTTTTCAGCTGGCCGAAGCGGCGCACGGTACGCTCGGATCGGTCGGACACTACGACACACCCAAGGATGTCCACGGCGAATATCGGGGTGGCACGATCGGCGCATCTCCTGCCTATTCGTTCACGGCCCACGTGGCGGAAGTCGAAGTGGATGCGGATACGGGGTTCGTGGATGTGAAGACCATCTGGGTCGCCCACGACTGCGGAAGGGCGCTGAATCCGATGCTGGTCGAAGGACAGATGGAGGGTTCCGCCTACATGGGTTTCGGCGAAGCGCTGATGGAGCATCACGCCGTCAAGAGGGGAGGTCCCGAGCGAGGACTTCACGACGCGCCGTCGCTGCTCGACTACCGGATTCCCACCTCCAGGGACTGTCCGGAGTTCGTTTCGCTGATCGTCGAATCGAACGACCCCGAAGGTCCCTACGGCGCCAAGGAAGCGGGCGAAGGTCCGCTGCACCCATCCCTGCCCGCGATCGCCAACGCCATCTACGACGCGGTGGGGATCCGCATGGACCGGCTGCCGTTCACGCCCGACCGGGTGTGGCGGGCGCTCAGAACCTCTCGCCCCTCTCCTCCCTGATCCGACTGCCGACCGGCCGGATCCGCGGCCACATGGTGTGGAAGTAGAGCGCGAATCCGACGAACTGCGCAGAGGCGGCCGCGACGATCGCCCAACCGTGCCAGCTTCCGGGCGAACCCGGGCCCGTCGCTTCCGCCCCGAACCGCAGGGCCGTCGCGGGTGCCAGGATCCACCACGCGATCTCGATTCGCCGCGGGCGGTATCGATGGTCGTCCCTTGCGGGCCTGGGGAACATCCAGAGCGCGACCCCCAGGATCAGGAACATCACGAATCCTGTCGCCACGAGATGGGAGTGGGCCGAGACTTCGTGGGGGGTCGGCCAGATGCCCAGGATCTCACGTCGATAGAGGAGCCATCCACCGTAGGCCATTCCGACGAAGAGAAAGAGGATCGCCGTCTTTATGAACCGTCGGACCGTGGAAAACATGGGATCAGAAGTCCGCGTTCTTCAGCATCACCAGGACCATCTTGAACGGGGACAGCGCACGGACGGCATGAGGTACCGAGGCCGGAAGGTGGAGGGCCTCGCCCGTCTCCAGTCGGTGTGCTTCGCCGCCGACAGTGATCTCGGCCTCGCCCGCGAGTCCCCAGATGATCGCTTCGTGAGGCGTGGTGTGTTCGGCGAGGCCTTCGCCCTCGTCGAAGGCGAACACGGTGACGTTCCCCGAGGCGCGCCGGAGGACGGTCCGACTCACGACCACGCCTTTCTGCACCTCGATGATCGAGGTCGGGTTCCGCGGTCTTTCCAGCCCACCCTTCGGATCGCTCACGATACACCCCCCGTCGCAGCCCGCTGAGCGTCGATCAGCGAACGGATCCCCTCCGCGCCCAGCCGAAGGAGTTCGTTCAATTCGTGGGTCGAGAAGGGCTGTGCTTCGGCCGTGCCCTGGACCTCGACGAATCTACCGTCCTCGAGCGCTACGAGGTTGAAATCGGAGTCGGCGCTCGAGTCCTCGAGGTCGAGACAGGGAACACCCCCGACGATTCCCACGCTCACGGCGGCCACGCGGGAATGAAGCGCCACCTGCTCGGTGCGTCCCTCCCTTCGCAGCCAGTCGGTGGCCCGCTCGAGTGCCAGGCACGCGCCGGTGATCGATGCCGTTCGGGTCCCGCCGTCAGCCACCAGAACGTCGCAGTCCACGATCACGGTATGCGCTCCGAGCGCTTCCATGTCGGTCGCCGCGCGCAACGATCGCCCGATGAGCCGCTGAATCTCCTGCGTTCGGCCGCGCGGGCCTCGTCGCTCGCGATCGGACCGGGTGTTCGTGGATCGCGGCAACATCGCGTATTCGGCGGTCACCCACCCTCCGCGCCCTTCGCGGTGCGGGGGGACGCCCTCCAGCACCGAAGCCGTGCAGAGGACCCGGGTCCGGCCGAAGGAAACGATACAGGACCCTTCCGCATTGGGTGCGGCGTCGAGCTCGAAACTGACGGGCCTCATTTCGGAGGGCTCTCGCCCGTCGTGCCTTCGCTGCGTCATCTTGCTCCTCGCTCCGGGTCGGTTTCCGACTCCGCGCAGGTCGTCGCGGGTCGAGCCCGCCTTCCGTCTTCGTCCGGCCGGAAACTGCGGGTGGAGAGCCTCTATCGCGAGCGCCGGATCCGGGACGGGAGAGTTGCGAAATCGACGGATCTCCCGGCGGGCTTCGAGGTAGTCGAGCTGACAGTGGTGTGGGTGCGCGAAAAGGCGCCCTGTCGATGAACGCGACCAGGAGGAGTCAGGGAATGGAGAAGGCGACGCTCGGCGGAGGATGCTTCTGGTGCACCGAGGCGGTGTTCGGTCGCGTGGAAGGCGTCGATTCGGTCGTGCCGGGGTACGCGGGCGGTGGAGTCGCGAATCCCACCTACGAGCAGGTCTGCGGAGGAAGGACGGGTCACGCCGAGGTCGTGCAACTCACCTTCGATCCGCAGGTCATTTCCTACCCGGAAATCCTGGAAATCTTCTTCGCGACACACGATCCGACGACTCGCGACCGTCAGGGGAACGACGTCGGACCGCAGTATCGATCGGTCGTCTTCGCGCACGACGACGAACAGGAACGGGCGGCGGCGGAGGTCGTGGCCAGGCTCGATGCGGAGAATGCCTTCGAGGCTCCGATCGTGACCGAAGTCGATCGACTCGAGACCTTCTGGCCCGCCGAGGACTACCATCACGACTACTTTGCCCGGAACGGACGGCAGCCGTACTGCATGTTCGTCATCGCGCCCAAAGTGGCGAAAATGCGGAAGGCGTTCGCGCATCGACTCAAGGACTGAACGAAGAAAAGGCAGGCTCCGATGCAGTTCCACCCGTTCGAGATGGAACGCTGGCAGTCCCTGTGGGAGAACCGGGTCCGGAACAACCTCTCCGAGAGCGGCGTGGCTCCCTTCACGCTGCAGGAGCTGACCGAACTCACGGGCGTGGATCCGTCCGCGACCGGATTGGGCTATGGGCATACCGAGGGCTCGCCCCTGCTGAGAGAACGCATCGCCGCCCTCTATCCGGGCGCGACGCCCGACGAGGTCCTGGTAACCAGCGGAAGTGCGGAAGCGAACTTCATCGCCTGCTGGTCTCTGATCGGCGCGGGAGACCGGGTGGTGGTCGTCACGCCGACCTATGGTCAGACACCCGGTCTGGCGAAAAGCCTGGGAGCGGAAGTCGTTGAGCTTCCGCTCGAGGAGGACCTCGGATGGCAGCCGGCACCGGGCGCCGCGGCCGCGACGATCGGCTCGGGGACTCGACTCGTCGTGATCACGAATCCGAACAATCCCACGGGCGCGGTGCTCGCGCCTTCGGCGATCGCCGAGCTCGTGGAGGCGGCGGAGAGGGCGGGCGCTTGGATTCTCGCTGACGAGGTCTACGCCGGTGCGGAGCTCGCCGGACCGACCACGCCCGGTCTTCGGGGCCAGGTCCGGCGGGTGATCTCCACCGCGTCGCTCTCGAAGGCCTATGGTCTTCCGGGCCTTCGGATCGGGTGGCTGGTAGCCGATCGGAGCTTTCGGGACGAGACATGGGCACGAAAGGACTACACGACGATCGCGCCGTCCGTCCTGTGCGATCACCTCGCCGCGGCCGCCCTCGAGACGGGGGTACGCGCCCGGATCCTCGCGCGTACCCGGGAGATACTGTTGCGGCATCTGTCGATTCTCGATGCGTGGGTAGAAGAGCTGCCCGGAGTACTTCGCTACCGCCCACCGGATGCCGGAGCGATCGCCCTGATCGGTTATGATCTCCCCATCGGATCGGCAGAACTGGCCGAACGGCTGAAAGTCGAGCGGGACACGCTTCTGGTCCCTGGTACGCACTTCGGTCTCGATGGCTATTTCCGGGTGGGATTCGGCTACTCGGAAGAACAGCTTCGCGGCGGCCTCGCGGCTCTGTCCGGACTGCTCTCCGAGTGGATCGAAACCCCGATCGCTCATTCTCCGTAAGGTCCCCCGAGGCGAGCCGTTCGTGGTCCGCCCCGTGTAACCAGGAGGATACAGATGCGTAATCCCGGAACCGCCGCGGTCCTGAGTCTGCTCGTTCCCGGCGTCGGACAGATATACAACGGAACATTCTGGCGCGGCCTGTTCTGGCTCATCATCACGCCCGGATTCTGGATCGGAACCGGCGGGTTCTTCGGATGGGTCGCTCACGTGATCTCGGCGATCACCGCCCACAACTACGCGAAGGAGAACCCGCACCGCTGATCCGCCGCGCCGGGTCTCGCGGATCGTGGGACCCGCACTTCCGGCCAGGCGGGGCCCCGAGCCGGGCCCCGCTCTCAAATCCGCGAACCCGTCCGTCTGCCCGCTTCCGAACCGCCTGCGCCGTCTCCTCGTTGGTACGCAGCCCGATCTCCACTATCTTGGCGCTCATGCTGCGACTGCATCCCTACGAATACCATCGGCCCGGACGGCTGGACGAGGCCCTCGATCTGCTCGCCGAGCATGGAGAGGACGCCATGCCGATCGCCGGCGGAACCGACCTGGTGCCGAACATGAAGCACGGCTTATTCACGCCGGGCCACCTCGTCGCCCTCGGCCGGGTGGAGGAACTGCGCGGATTCGACCGGGCCGACGATGGTACGATCCGGATCGGGGCCGCGGAAAGCCTCGACTCGGTCAGCCGGGACCCGTGCGTCCGCGAGGACTGGCCCATGCTGGCCGATGCATGTGCGAAGATCTCGGGACCGCAGCTCAGACGAGCGGGGACGATAGGCGGAAACGTCTGCCTCGACACCCGTTGCACCTACTACAACCAGACCCGTTTCTGGCGCGAATCGCTGGGCTTCTGTCTGAAGAAGGACGGCGACGTCTGCCACGTGGTGCCCGGCGGCACCCGTTGCGTCGCGGCGCACTCGGCCGATGGCGCTGCCGCTCTCTGCGCGATCGGAGCGAAGCTCGAAATTGCGAGCCCGGGCGGAGAGCGGCGAACCATACCGATCGATGCTTTCTTCACTTCCGACGGTGTGTGGAACCGTCGCATGGAGAAGGGTGAGATCCTGGTCGCCCTCCATCTGCCGGCTGGCGGGCCCGATAAGCGCGCGGCGTTCCGGAAGCTGCGGATTCGCGATGCAATCGACTTTCCGCTCGCAAATGTCGCGGCCGTCGCGCGGTTCGACCCGGACGGTTCGACGGAGTCGCTCCGACTGTACGTGTCCGGAATGGGTTCCTATCCGCGCAAGGTCGGGAAGGTCGATGAGATCGTGGTCGGAGGGCCTCTCGACGAAAGTCGGATCGAGGCAGTCGCGGAACAGGCGTTCCGGCAGTGTCATCCGCTGGCGAACATCACCGTGGACGCAGAGTGGCGGCGAGCCATGATCCCGCTGATGGTCTCTCGAGTCCTGCGACGTCTGGCCGAGCCGATCACGAGCTGAACGCCGCCGCCCCGCGTTCTCCGGCCGGGGCCCGCAAAACGAAGAAGGGGGCGCGAAGCCTCGCGGCCCCGCACCCCCATCCCCCGCTCCAGCGGCGCCGCCCGGGGCCTCGCGGAGACCCCGAGCGCGCACCGAATCGATTCAGAGCGAAGCCACCTCCGATCCGAATGGCTCGAACACCTGTTCCACGAAATCGAACACGTCAGCGAAGAGGTCGAAGATCTGCGTCAGCGCCACCACCTCGGCGTTCGTCAGCGAACTGCCTGCCGCGTCGGTGAAGACGGGCGCGGAGGTCGTTCCGCTCATAAGCACCACCGTTTCGCCGTTGTGGCGCACCGTCCCCGTCAGACTCTCGTCCTGTCCGACCGCGGCATCGAATTCCGTGACGTTTCCACCATCCCTGATCGTCATCATCACGTCGAGCCCGATCTCGGACGCGCTCAGGTCGATCTCCGTTCCAGCATCGACCAGAACCCGGATGCCCTCATCATCCATACGGAGCTCGTACAGGAGATCGACCTGCATCGTCCCCGAGGCATTGTCGAGCGTGACCGTCTGTGCCAGGTCGAAGTCCAGTCGTCGCGTTCCATCGCTGATGAAGCCGACACCGGTGGCGATCGCCTGGATGTTCTCGCCCAGCAGGGCGTAGCTGGCCGTCACGAGGTAGTCGAGCCGTGTGACGCCATCGGTCTCGGCCCGGATTCCAAGGCGCGTGGCGACCGCATCACCCTCGTCGGTCAGGTCCATGAGCCCCACTTCGTTCAGAGGCGTAGCGGGCCGTTCGGTGAAGGGATCGATGGCATACAGAATGAACCGGATGCCGTTCGCCGGAGCGCCGACCCGATCGGTCATCGCATATCGTCCGAGCCCCTCGTCCCACTCGAAGGTCCTGCCGAGAAAATTGCTCGGGAAGATCGGTTCCATGGAAAAGGAAGGGTCGACCAACAGCTGGGCGCTGAACGGCTGCGCGGGCCGAACGACGCCCGTCGGGATCAGTTGCGCCAGTGCGCCGCCCTCGGCCTCGATGGCCGGGTTGACCAGGGACAGGGACATCATCACGTCGCTGTCGCCATCCAGCCGATCTTCCATCTCCGACACTGCCTGGGCCGTCGCAGTCGGATCGAAGGGCGTGACCGGCCCGGTCGGGCCGTCGTCGTCGCTACATCCCGTGAGTCCGACACCGACGAGCGCGGTCGCCAGAACGAGAGGTCGTGAAATGGTCCGATAGCGCATCAGATTCCCCCTGAATCTCCAGATTCACGGCCGCCTCGCGGCCTGACTCGACTCATTCGAACTCAGCAAGACACATGCCCTCGATGGGGGATCGCGTAACCGACAATACGACAGTGTGATACGCCCTGTCATCATCCCTTCGAGAGCCCTAACCTATTGCTGAATTTGCACTCCATCGTCATGAATTGCGCGAATCCCGCCAACTTGACGTAAGGGCGGCGCGCCGGAAACTTGCGCCTCCCGCGTTCCGGTCCGGGCGGGTCGTCACCCGACGACGTCCGGCGGCGGGCTCCAGGAGTGAGGACCCGAAACAACGAATGCAGAAGTCAGGGCGTTCCGGTCCGGGCGGGTCGTCACCCGACGACGTCCGGCGGCGGGCTCCAGGAGTGAGGACCCGAAACAACGAATGCAGAAGTCAGGAGACCCGGTGTTACGGATAGGTATACTGGTAGGGGGCGGCCCCGCACCCGGCATCAACAGCGCGATCAGCTCGGCTGCCTTGAAGGTGATCGACGAGGGGCACGAGGCGATCGGAATTTATGATGGCTACTCGCACCTGATCGACGGCCGCACCGACATGGTAAGGCAACTCGCCGCGGAGGAAGTGTCCCGGATTCACGGGACCGGCGGGTCGATCCTCCGCACTTCCCGCGCGAATCCGACCCGGTCGCCGGAGATGCTCGAGCGGGCCGTCGGCTCGCTCGACACACTGGGCATCTCACGGCTCGTGACGATCGGGGGCGACGATACCGCCTTTGGGGCACGGGAGATCGCGGCCGCCGCGGAGGGTAGAATCCGTGTGGCTCACGTTCCCAAGACGATCGACAACGACCTCCCGCTTCCCGGCGACATGCCGACCTTCGGCTTCGAGACGGCTCGGGACCTCGGTTCGCGGATCGCCCAGAACCTCATGGAAGACTCGCGCGCGACGAGCCGGTGGTTCTTCGTGACGGTCATGGGCCGCAAAGCCGGCCACCTGGCACTGGGGATCGGGAAGTCGGCAGGAGCCACGGTGACGGTGATTCCCGAGGAATTCACGGCCGAGCCGATCACCGTGGATCGCGTCTGCACGATCCTCGAGGGCGCGATTCTCAAGCGGCGCGTGATGGGTCGGCCGGATGGGTTGATCGTCCTCGCCGAGGGGCTCGGCGAGAAGATGGATCCCGACGAGCTGGCCAGGATGCCCGGCGTGGAAGTCGAATACGACTCCTACGGTCACCTGCGCCTGGCCGAGATTCCGCTGGAGACGATACTCCGTCGCGAGGTGCAGCGCCGGTTCGCGGCACGCGGAGAGAGCGTTCCGATCACCGACCTGCGCGTGGGCTACGAGCTTCGTTGCGCACCCCCGGTGCCCTTCGACGTCGACTACACCCGGACTCTCGGGTTTGGCGCCGCACGCTTCCTCCTCGCCGAAGAGGTGAGCGAGCCGCTGAAGCTCGGCGGTATCGTGACTCTCTCGCATTCCGGGCATCTCAGTGTCCGCCCGTTCGAGGAGTTTCGCGATCCCGAGACCGGACGCACCGCGGTACGACTCGTGGAGATCGACTCGGAGGACTACCGGGTCGCCCGGCAATACATGCTCCGACTGGAAAGACGAGACCTGGAAGATCCGGTAATGCTCACGAAGCTGGCCCGTGAGGCGAAGATGGAGCCCGAGGAGTTCGTCGAGCGATTCTCCGGCTCGGTCAACGGCTATGTGAACGGGTACTGATCGTGGCCCGACGATCCGGGAGAGATGGGTTTCGCACGGTCGTATTCGATCTGGACGGTACGCTGATCGACAGCGAGGATCTGATCCTCGCGTCGTTTCGGCACACCATGCGGACACACCTCGGAGCGGCCCCGTCGGACGAGTCCTGGCGCAGCACGATCGGTCGGCCGCTGGCGGTGCAGGTTCGTGATTTCGCCCGCACCGAGTCCGAGGCCGAGGCAATGATCCGTACCTACACGGATCACAATCTCGCGCAGCACGACCATCTCGTGCGCCCGTTCGAAGGAATCCGGGAAGCGCTCGAAGAGTTGCGCGGGCGCGGTCGGACGCTGGCGATTGCCACGAGCAAGCGACGCGTGGCCACGGAGATGGGACTCGCGGCCTGCGGCCTGCCGGAGGACTGGTTCGCCTCGATCGTCACCGCAGATGACGTGACGCGCTACAAGCCCGATGCCGAGCCGGTACTGCGGGCCCTGTCGGAATCGGGCGAGGAGCGCTGCGAGAGGGCCGTCTACGTGGGAGACAGCGTCCACGACATGCGGTCGGGCCGTGCGGCCGGAGTCCGCACGGCCGCCGTCCTCTGGGGTCCGAACGACCGTGCGGTTCTGTCTCCGGAGTCGCCCGACCTGTGGATCGAACGGCCCGAGGAGATTCCCGAGCTTCTCGGCGCGAGCTGACGACCCGAATCCGGATCGACGACTCGACGACTCAAGTACTCGAGTCGTCCTCACCTGAGGCGGAGGCGCCCCCCTCCGACTCTTCCGGATTTGGCTCGGGGGCCAGCAGAGCGACCTCCATCGCATCGTCCAAAGTCTCGGCGAGGTGGAAGTCGAGCGCTTCTCGTGTCTCCTGCGGGAGTTCGTCGAGGTCTCCCTCGTTGTCCTTGGGCAGAATGATGTGCTGAATGCCGGCCCTCTGGGCACCCAGCACCTTCTCCTTGACGCCGCCGATCGCCAGGACCCGCCCCGACAGCGTGAGCTCGCCCGTCATCGCGACATCCGCCCGGACGGGGCGCTCGCTCAGCGCCGAAATCATGGCGATCGACATCGCGATGCCCGCAGACGGCCCCTCCTTCGGCACCGCTCCCGCGGGAACATGAATGTGGATCTCGTGATCCTTGAGCTTCTCCTCCGGGATTCCGAGCGCTTCCGCGCGCGTGCGTGCGTACGTCAGCCCCGCCCGGGCGCTCTCCTTCATCACGTCGCCCAGTTGTCCGGTCAGCACGAGTCCGTCGCGTCCGGGCATGACGCTGCACTCGACGAGCATGATGTCCCCGCCGAACGGCGTGTAATACATACCGGTCGCCACGCCGACAGTGTCCTCTTCGAGCTTCTTCGCCGGGTGAACCTTCGGCTGCCCGATGAGGTCACGCAGATCGTCCGCTTTCACAGTCACCGTTTCGGCCTCGCCCGAGGCGATCCGCCTCGCGCTCTTCCTCGCGATCGAGCCCAGCTCCCGCTCGAGATTCCGAACTCCGGCCTCACGCGTATAGCTGGAGATGATCTCCCGAATGGCCTCCTCCTCCACCTCGAGCTGATCATCGCGGAGCCCGTTGAGCTCCTCCTGGCGTGGCAACAGGTATCGCCTGGCGATCTCCAGCTTCTCGTTCTCCGTATAGCCCGCGAACTCGATCGCTTCCATTCGGTCCTTCAGCGGTCCCGGGATCTGATGCGGGAAATTCGCCGTGGCGATGAACATCACATCCGAAAGATCGAATGGTATTCCCAGGTAGTGATCCACGAACGCTTCGTTCTGGGCCGGGTCGAGCACCTCCATCAGCGCCGCCGATGGATCCCCCTGGAAGGAGACTCCCAGCTTGTCGACCTCGTCGAGCAGGAACACGGGGTTCTTGCTGCCCGCTCGCTTGAGCCCCTCGATGATCCGACCCGGGAGCGCTCCCACGTAGGTTCTTCGATGGCCCCGGATGTCGGCCTCATCACGTGCGCCCCCGAGGGACACCCGCACGTACTTCCGGCCCATTGCGTCGGCGATCGACTTCGCGATCGACGTCTTTCCGACCCCGGGCGGTCCCACGAACAGGATCGTAGATCCCGTGCGGTCGTCCGGTTGGCCCTTCGACGCGGAACCAGTCGAGTCTCCTTCTCCGGCGGATCCACCCGCTCCCGCGCCCTCCTTCTCGCCTGTCTTCGCTGACGCGTCACGCTCCGCCGCCCGATCGCTCTGAAGCTTTCGAACGGCAAGGAAGTCGAGAACGCGGTCCTTCACGTCCTTGAGACCGTAGTGGTCTCGCTCCAGGATCTCTTCGGCGCGGTCGAGGTCGAAGCGGTCTTCCGTGGTCTCGTTCCACGGGAGGTCGGCCACCGTCTCCAGAAACGTACGGATGACCTGCGACTCCGCGGCCTCTCGAGGGATCCGCTCCAGCCGGCGCAGCTCGCGATCCACCTCGGCCCGCGCTTCCTCCGACAGTTCCAGAGCGTCCAGTCGCTCCTTGAGCTCCTCGATATCCTCGGAGTCGCCGTCGTCGCCCAGCTCGGACTGAATCGCCTTCATTTGCTCCCGGAGGAAGATCTCCCGCTGGCGCTCACCCAGTTCTTCCTGGACCTTGCTGCGGATCTGGGCCTGTGCCTCGAGCAGGCCGATCTGCCGCTGCAGGTGGAGCAGCAGCTTCCGGAGCCGCTCTTCCACCGACAGCGTCTCCAGCAGCTCCTGCTTTTCCTCCGCCTCGAGTTCCGTGTAGAAGGCGATCAGGTCGGCCATCTCCCCCGGGCTCGTCACGCTGCCGAGGAGGTGATCCACGATCTCCTTGGGAACACCGCGAAGTCGACTGAGCTGGGCCGCCCGCTCCTGAACCTCCTTGTAGAGCGCGGCGAAGGCCGCGTCCTCCGGATCGATCGGCTGAAGCGGGTCGAGCCTGTGAACCACCGCTTCCAGGTATCCGTCCTTGTCATGAACCTCGAGCATCGATCCACGACCGACGCCCTGGACCACCAGCTGAATCCCTCCGGGCACCTTCTGGACCTGAGCAATGCGCACGATGGTTCCCACCCGATGGAGCGACTCCGGCGTCGGCTCCTCGGTCGCCGCGTCCTGCTGCGCGACGGCGAAGAGGAGTCGATCCCCCTCCAACGCACTGTCGATCGCGGCCACGGTCTTGTCGCGACCGGCGGCGATCGGCGCCGCGACCGAGGGAAACACCACCGTTCCCCGGAGCGGGAGCACCGGGAGCCGGAGTCGGCCGGGAAGATCCTCTCCATCGCCGCTCTCCGGTGGCTTCTCATCATCGGGGTCCCAGAGAATCTCCACGTCGTCTGATTCCACCAGGACGTGCCTGCCTTGCTGGAGGTACAGGACGGGCGGAGTATTGTATCTGTCAATCATGTTCGATTCCGTTCTCTTCTCGAGTCTGGATACCGGCAGTCCGGTCGGTTCGAAGCCACGCTCTACTGCGAGAACGTCGCCCGTGCGCAGTTCGGTTTTCGAATGCATGTGCAGGATACAGGCCGCCCTCAGCGACGCGGAAGTCGTTTTTTCACGCCGTTCTGGCACGAATCGCAGGGTCCCCGCCGAGTCGGTCCGCCGTATCGGCAGACGGGTCGCGGCACCGGCCTCGATCACCGGATGCCTTCTCCTGGCCGGCTGCTTTCCCTCCCCTGTAGATACCGCTCCGACCTCCGCGAGTTCTGGCCCGTTCGTCCGGGCTCCCTATGTCCAGAACGTCACCACCGATGCCGGCAGCGTCGTCTGGATGACTCGTGACGCATCGATCGACTCGGTCCGTTTCCGGAGCGTGGATTCCTCCGTTGAAAACGAGGAGTCGAAGCTCGGTCCGGGCGAGTGGAAATGGGCAGGAATCCAGGACCGGGGACATGGCGTGAAGGCGGCGCGGCTCAACGGACTGTCCGCCGGCAGCAAGATCGAGTACGAGGTGCTCTCGGAGGGAAGCTCGTCGGGGACCCACTCCTTTCGAACCGCTCCCCCGGATGGCCAGAGCCGGCAGATTCGGATCCTCCTGTTCGGCGACTCCGGGTGGGGGTCCGAGGGGCAGATTCGGCTCGCCCGGCAGATGGAAGGAACGGAGTGGGACCTTTCGATTCACGTCGGCGACATCGCGTACAACGACGGGTCGGAGAGCGATTTCACGGACCGGCACTTCCGGGTCTATCGGCGCCTGCTCGCCCGTCTGCCCTTCTTCCCGTCGGTAGGGAATCATGATGTACGTGCGGATGCCGGCGCCTCCTATGACCGGGCCTTCGACTGGCCCGGTCGCAGTACGGGCCGTCGCTACTATGCTTTTCGGTGGGGGACTGTGCTCTTCCTGGCGCTCGACACCAGCAGTCGAACGGCAGAGGTCGAGGGACTCTGGAAGGGAACCGGGCCGCAGTTCGCCTGGCTCGAGGAGCGGCTGCGAGAGGCGAGCTCGGACTCGACGGTGACCTGGACCATCGTGTTCGGACATCACCCGCCCTACAGCCATGCCGTCGGAATCAGCGGGCATGGTCAGAACCGGGACCTTCGCCGAAGTCTGACCCCGCTGTTCGACCGCTACGGGGTCGATCTCGTGGCATCCGGCCACGATCATCACTACGAGCGACTGCACGCGGTACGGGAGGGGAAGCCGGTCGCCGACGGGTGCGGACCCGTCTACATGGTCCAGGGAGCCGGAGGCGCCTCTCGTTATGCCCGCAGTGTGGATCGCTCTCAGTTCACCGCATTCGCGTCCCGCGAGTACTCCTTCACGGACCTGACCGTCGACGGTGACAGACTCCGAGGACGGACGATCGGGACCGATGGAACCGTACTCGACGAGTTCGTGATCCGCCCCTACGACGGACCGGACGCGGCAGGGTGCGGCAACTGAGACCCGACCGTCCATTCGCCCCGGGCCGGTCGCCCCCGCGTCTGTTCGGCCTGCTGGCGGCAGGCGCGGTATCGATCATCACCATCCCCACTGCCGGGGCGGCGCAGCAGGCGGAGCCGTCCGACCGTCCCGGTTCCTTCGCCACCGCCGATTCGATCCGGGCTTCGTACGAGCGTCCCGTCCGAAAGCCGCCGACCGACTGGGTCGATGTCGTGGAGTTTCCCCTGAAGATTGTGGCCTTTCCGTTCCAGCTCGTGCTGGTGGACCTGCCGGGATGGATCGCGGGGCAGGTGCTGATTCCACGCGCTCCCAGCGCTCTCGTGCGGGCCTACCGATCCGTCGAGAACTGGGGGCTACGACCCGTGATCCGCACCTCGATCGGACCTCGAAGCGCGGTCGCCATCGAGGGACAGTTGTTCCGATTCGAGCCGCTGTACCTGCACTCCGCCCTCTCCCGCAGGGGGTCTCAGAGACATCGGGTCGGAGTCCTGATCGCGGATCCGCGACATTCTTTCGTGGCCGAGGCGAAATGGCAGCGGGATGCCCGGCTCGCGTTCTACGGAATCGGTCCGGACAGCGACCCCGATCGCGGCCTCTACCGACGTGACTACTGGGATCTCCGCGCTCGTGGCACGACCCGGCTCACGCGGCGCACCGGCCTGGATGTGGGGCTGGGATTCGAAAGCAACGAAATCGACCCGCCGATCTGGTCGAACGACTCATCGATCTGGGACGAATTCGACACCTCGGAATTCTACGGCGCCGACGAGTCTACACGGTACCTGCGGGTCGACGGAGGTTTGACGCTCGATCTCACGGGACGCAGGGGATTTCAGGACACGGGGGCCTGGCTCCGTCTGCAGGGGGCCGTCTGGCGGGGAGTCGCCGATACTCCTTCCGACTTCCACGCGGTCACGCTCATCGCGCAGGGATACCTGCCGATCAACCGTCGCCAGCAGCTCGCCCTGCGTGGGACCACGCGCATGGCCCGCTCCGACGGCGGCGACGGGATTCCCTTCTTTCACCTCAGCCGGCTCGGGGGCAGCCGCACCGCGATCGGCTACTCGAGCTCCCGGTTCACGGACAATGACATGCTGTCGCTGGTCGCCGAGTGGAGATACGAGGTGTGGCGGGACATCCATGACACCGTCCGCTCCGAGTTCTTTCTCTACTTCGGGGAGGGAACGGTGCAGCGGCGGCTGGATGCGGTGTCGGCCGGTGACTGGCAGGCATCGTTCGGACTCGGTGCGCGGATGGTGATGAAGGAACGGCTTCTCGGCGTGGCCTTTCTCGGGTTCAGCGACGAGGAGGTGCAGGTGGGCATTCGCGGAGATTGGCCCCTGTGAGCGTGCATCCCGGAGTCATCCGTGCGATCTCGGGCTCGGGCGCCCCGGGATCCCTCTGGCTCGTCGCCGTGATCTCCTCGCTCGCCGGCGGGTGTGCCGGATCTCGGCCGCCCCCGCTGCGGCCGGAGCCGGTCGCCTGGGCCGATACGCTTCCGATCCCCGAGCCGGCCGCCCGCGATCCGATCGAGGTCCCGAAGATCATGAAGGACGCGATGGGTGGAGAGGTATCGCGGGTGATCACCATCCGGAACCTCGCCGGCGAGCAGCACGAAGCGCTGAACCTCACGCGGTTCGACGATGTCGTTCCCTCCGCCTGGTTCGAGCATCGCAATGCCGCGACTCGCCTTGCGACCGAACAGGTGGAGGTCGGGCCTACGGTCGGAACCGGCCCGGACACGACGGGGGCGCTCGAGATCATCTCGGCGAAGGTCCAGGGAGTTTCGCCCGGCTTCAACATCCGCGATGCCCGGGGCGACCGGTACGTCGTGAAATTCGATCCGAAGGGGTTCCTGCACATGAGCAGTGCGGCGGGCGTCATCTCGAACCGCCTGCTGCATGCCGCCGGCTACAACGTCCCCGAGGATTTCGTCTTCGTGTTCTCGAAGTCGAAACTGAAAGTCGCCGAGGGCGCCACGATCCGGGGTGAGGACTTCGAGGAACGCCCCCTGACGATCGACGTGGCCCTCGACGTGCTTCAGATGACCGACACGTTGCCCGACGGGCGCTATCTGGCGGTGACCTCGAAGTTCGTACCCGGTCCGCCGAAGGGACCGTTCTTCTTCGACGGGGTCCGCCCGGACGACCCGAACGACTGGTATCATCACGAGCATCGGCGGGAATTGAGGGGGCTCTACGTGGTTTCTTCCTGGATCAACCACGTGGACATGCGCTGGATGAACACTATGGATGCCTACGTGCCGCCGGGGTACCTGAAGCACTACCTGATCGACTTCGCCGCGAGTCTCGGGTCCGGAACGACACGTCCCCACGAGCCTCGCGAGGGCACGGAGTACAATGTCGATCTCTGGCCATCGCTCGGACGTGTGTTCAGCCTCGGATTCTACCGCGTCGGCTGGGAGAGCCGGGAGTGGGACGTGATCGATCCGACGATCGGCTGGCTCGAGGCGGAGGAGTTCGATCCCGCCAGCTGGAAGCCGAACTGGCCCAACCGGGCGTTCCAGTTGGCGACGGACCGGGACGGCTACTGGGGCGCCAAGCTGGTGGGTTCGTTCACCGACGAGCAGATTCGTGCTGCGGTCAGTGCGGGCCGGCTGCCTGTTCGCCGCGCGGCGGACACGCTGGCGAAGATCCTGATGGTTCGGCGCGACCGGGTGGTCGACCACTGGTATCGGAAGGTCTCGCCTCTCGAGAGCTTCTCGGTCGTGTCGCCGCCCGCGAGCGCGGAGGACGGCGCCGTCTCCCCGGTTACGATCGAGTTCGAAGACCTCGGGTATCGAATGGGCCTCTGGAATGAGGACGAGGTCGTGTATCGCTGGAGATTCGAGCACGAGAAGCTGGGTCGTGACTGGCGCGGCGAGAGCCCGGCGAGAGCGGGCAGCGAGAATCAGAGGATCGTTCTCACGGCCGGCGATCGGAAACCCGGCATGCGACCGTCAGAGGCCGCTCCGACCGGCGTGGACGCCCTGGCGAAACTGGAGATTCAGGTGGAGCAGCGGACGAGCGGAGAACGGCAGCCGAACGCCACGGTCTGGCTGGAGTGGCTGGCACCGTTGCAGCGATACCGGGTCGTGGGGCTGGAGCACTGACACGATGCCCGCCAGGCTGGCCCGGCACCGGGTGGATGTTCCCGACGCTTTCGATCAGGTCGCCCGTCGTTACGACCTGCTCACGGGATTGAACCCGGGATATCGACGTCACCTGGCCGCGAGTGCCCGTCGACTGGGCCTCGAGCCCGGGTCCCGCGTGCTCGATCTCTGCTGTGGCACGGGCCTTTCCACGCAGGCGATCGCGGAGGAGATCCCCGAGGCCGAGATCGTCGCGCTCGACGCATCGGCAGGGATGCTGGCCGTTGCCCGAGGCAAGCGGCCCGGGCCCGGTGTCCAGTTCGTGCTCGGTGATGCGATGGCTCCGGAAGAGGCGGGCATACGGGGCCCGTTCGACGGGATCCTGATGGCATTCGGCATTCGCAACGTGCCGGATCCGGACGGTTGTCTCCAGCGATTGTACCGTCTCCTGCGCCCCGGAGGATCGATCGGTTTTCACGAGTATTCCGTGGCTGATTCACCCCGGAGCCGGGTCGTCTGGAACGCGGTGAGCCTGGGTTTCGTAATTCCGAGCGGCCTGTTGCTTTCGGGTTCGGCCCGAATCTATCGGTACCTCAGACGCAGCGTGAACGACTTCGATGGCGTGCATGCCTTCGAACGCCGTCTTTCTCGCGCCGGCTTCGAAGATGTCCGCACGGAGCCCATGGACGGGTGGCAACGGGGCATCGTTCATTCCTTCGTCGCCCGCAGGCCCGAATGAGTGGCGGACGGCCGGTACCGCTCTGGGACGGGGAACGGGATGCCGCCCCGGATGGCCTCAGGGCGATCGTTTGCGGCGGCGGACTCGCGGGCCTCGCGGCAGCGACCGTTCTCGCCGAACGCGGAGTGTCGGTCACGGTCCTCGAGGTGGAGAACCAGCTGGGGGGCCGGCTTCGCACCTGGCCGGTGACGCTCCCCGATGGGACCGTGGTCGGCATGGAGCGCGGATTTCATGCCTTCTTTCGTCAGTACTACAATCTCCGGGCCCTGCTTCGCCGCACCGATCCGGCTCTGACCCGACTGATTCCTCTTCCGGACTATCCAGTACTGGGGCCGGGGGGCCTGGTGCAGTCGTTCGAAAACCTGCCGACTCGGGTTCCCGCGAACTTTCTCGCCATCGTCCGCCGGGCCGATACATTTCGGTGGCGTGACCTTCTGCGGGTGAATGGACGGGCCGCTCTGGAGATGCTCCGCTACCACCCCGAGCGCACGTACGCCCGGTTCGACGCCCGTACAGCCCGAGACTACCTGGATTCCCTGAATTTTCCGCCGACCGCCCGCCGTATGCTGTTCGACGTGTTCTCGCACTCTTTCTTCAATCCCGAGGAGGAGATGTCGGCAGCCGATCTGCTGATGATGTTCCACTACTACTTCCTGGCGAACGACGAAGGGCTCGTATTCGATGTGCTGGACGACACTTTCGAACGGGCGCTCCTGACTCCGCTCCGCGAGTACCTGGAGTCGAGGCATGTCCGGTTCGGGCTCGGTCGCCGTGTCGTGACGATGTCCCGGGCCGAGAGGCAGGGCGACAGGGTTGGCGCCGAAGGATCGGGGTCGCCGCGCTGGCGGGTCTCGCACGAGGCGGTCGACGAGTCGGGTGGTGCCGAAGAGCAGGACGCGGATCTCGTCGTGCTGGCCCTCAACGTGTCCGGGTTGCAGACGCTGGTGGCTTCCTCTCCTGATGCTGGAGATGCGGCGTGGCGCTCGAAGGTCGAGTCCCTGCGGGAGACTCGTCCGTTCGCCGTGTGGCGGATGTGGCTGGACCGACCGACGGCCGAGGGGCGAGCGGCGTTCGTCGGCACCGCCGGGTTTCCTCTGCTCGACAACATTTCGCTCTATCACCTGTTCGAGGCCGAAAGCCGGGAATGGGCGGCACGAACGGGGGGAAGCGTCGTGGAGCTGCACGCCTACGGCATGCCGGAGCAGGCGACGGAGGCGGAGATCCGAACCGCGATGCTGGAGGGTCTCCACGAGTTGATTCCCGAGTCGCGAGGCGCCGGCGTGTTCCACGAGGAATTCTTCATCGAGCGCGACTGCCCGGCGTTCCCCCCTTCCGGACACGCCCGGCGCCCGGGCGTGGAGACGCCGGAACCGGGACTCGCGCTCGCCGGTGACTTCGTTCGGATGGACTTCCCCACCGCACTGATGGAACGTGCCACCGCGTCCGGATTTCTCGCTGCCAGCCTCCTGCTGCGCCCCTACCGCGTCCGGCCCGAGCCACTCCGTTCGGTGGCGACCCGCGGTCCGATCGCCTGAGCGGACGGGGCGGAGGTCACACCCGTCACAGCACCTGCTGGAAGAGGACCATCCCGACCATCGCGACGCTGACGAGAAGGGCGATCACCGAGCGACGGCCGGTCTCGAAGGCATCCGGCAGCAGTTCGACGAGAACCATGAAGACCATGGCGCCGGCCGCGAAGCCGATGCCGTAGGGCAGGAGCGATTGAAAGGACGCCACGAAGAGGAACGAGGGCACGGCGAGAAGCGGCTGCGGCAGCGAGGACACGATGCTCCAGCCGGCGCACGCCGCGAGGCTCGCTCCGCGTGGCCTCAGCACCGCACTGATCGCCAGACCCTCGGGGATGTTGTGCACGGCGATCGCGGCGGTGATCACGACGGCCAGAGTCGTACCGCCCGCGAAAGCGGTCCCTATCGCCACCCCCTCGGCAACCGAATGCACGGTCATCACGAGGACGATCAGCGCCATCTTGCGAGCATCTTCGCCTCGGATCGCTCCGAACTGGAGGTCGTGATCGCCGAGCAATCGGCCGGCGGCAAGCACGAACAGCACCCCGAGATTCGCCCCGATCAGCGTCGCCAGACGCCCGATGTCCGCTCCCTCCGACAGAAGCCCGAAGCTGGCTCCCAGCATGAGGCCGGAAGCGAGCGCGTTGGCATACGCGAGTGCCCGCGGCGAAATCCTGTGGACGAACGCGAACGGGACGGCGCCCAGACCCGTCGCGAGTGCGGTCAGAAGGCCGTAGAGGAAGACTTGCAGCAGAGGCGGGAGCGAGCTCACCCGGCCAGTCCCCCGAGGAGGACCACGAATCCCGTCGCGACCGACGTGACGAGACCGATGCTCACCGGGCCGGCCCGGTCGTAGGCCCCGGGAAGGAGTTCGGAAAGCACCAGGTAGGAGAGCCCGCCTGCCGCGAAGCCGAGGGCCCAGGGATACAGGCCTGGAATCGCGGGCACGACGGCATACGCCACGACTGCGAACAGGACCTGTCCAACGTTCGCCGCCACGGCGAGTCCCGCCGTCCGGCTCACTCCCAGCCCCGACGATCGCAGCACCGATCCCAGGACGGCCGCTTCGGGAATGTTGTGGACCGCGAGGGCGAGGGCGACGAGAATTCCGAACGGCAGACTCTCGAGCATCGCGAGCCCGATGGCGAGCCCTTCCATGGCCCCGTGCAGCCCCCCCACGAAGAGAATCCGATACCCGTACAGTGGATCGACATCTTCCAGCCGATTCAGGTCCACGTCCTCGACGCCCGATGCCCGGTGCGAGAGGTACGCATAGCCGATCCCGAGGAGCCCTCCGATCGCGGCCCGCACGGGGTGTCCGACGAGCGCGGTCTCGGCGAGCAGGTAGCCGGTTCCCAGCATGAAACCGGCGGCGAGTGAGTTGGCCCAACCTATCCAGGCCGAGGGGACGGCCTGTCTGGATCGAAGCGGCAGCACTCCGATCGGCGCCGTGAACGCCGAGAGCGTGGAGAAGGCGAGCACGACGAGGATCGGCTCCATGCGTCGCAAGCTAGCCGACGGGAGCAGATCGCGGGAGCGGCGGCATCAGGGGGAGGTCGAGTTCCGGTCGAGGCAAGAGAGAGAATGAAGACGTCCCGGCCGCCGGCGGCGACGACCGGGACATCGAGATTGCGGAGACGGCGGACCGGCTCAACCGCCGGGAGGGAACTCCGCCATGACCTTGGCAACCGCTTCGTTGATGTTCTTCGCGCGCTCATCGGGGCTCTGGTTGCCTTCCGACAGCGTCTTCGTGCCGACACCCTGCCAGACCATTTTCTGCGAGTCGGTGTCGAACAGGCCGATGATCAGAGATCCCTCGGTGTAATTCTGGGTATAGGTGGTGCTCGAGCCGCCGCCCCAGCCTCCGTACCCGTAGCCCCCGTAATACCCGCCCGGCCAACCGGAGCTGACGGTCTGCAACGTGGTCCGGTCCTGAGTCGCGACCTGGAAGCCCACGCCCAGGTCCGCGTCCCGTCCGGAGGTCGCCTTGCGCAGGCCCTTGGCGTTGAGGTTCGCCTCGATGGCGGCCTGGATCCGGGAATCGACGAGGTCGCCGTATCCGCTGGTGTAGGCTCCGTCGACCCAGGCGTAGGTCTGATAGGCGGAGAAATTCGCCGTCGGATCCCAGTCCGCGTTCGTGTCGATACCGCTCCCGCACGCCGAAAGCACGAGAGTGGTCGCGATGCAGGCCAGCAGATTCCTTCTCATGGTCGAGGCTCTCCTGTTCGGGCTGATACTCGAATTCGTACCGGAAATCTAAGACCTCGGGCTCGAATCGCCTAGAGAATCCTGGGAGAGATTTCCCCGGTTCACCGATTGTCGGAGCTCGTAGGTGCGTTCGGCGTAGGCGGCGTCCTCCACCCAGAGCCGGCGCTGCGCCTTCAGAATGAAGGGGCGGATCAACCCGGCGGCCTTGAGGGCGCGGCGGAAGCCCGTGCGTTCCGAGGTGGCGAGCGTCGCTTCGATGATCGCGGTCCGTCCCGCTCCGAGCGGTGTCGCGTGGGTCTCGACCACGCTTCCCGTACCTTCCCCGTCGACGATCGTCATCGTGATCGTACGGGGGTCCGGACAGTGGAATGTGGCGTCCACCTCGATCCCCAGCCGGTCGCTGATGCCGTAGACCACGCGGACCACCAGCCGGTCGTCGCGGATGCCGATCACCCGGAGGCGCTTGAAGGTGTGCGGGTGATAGTGAACGCCATGCCAGGGATCGAGACGGTTGGCGATCACGTCGCGCGGCTCGCAGCGCGCCTCCATCCGCATGACGGAGTCGAGAAATACCTCCGGCCGCTCGGAAAGGAACGGTCGAGCCGTCGGATCCTGCCCTTCCTCGGGCAGGCGCACCCAGGCCAGCACGCCATCATCGTGTGACTCGAACGGGCACCAGGCGCCGTGTTTGCCGTCGGCCAGTTCGAGCCCGTGCCAGGGGCACACGAGTCGGCCCGCCTTCACCGAGCCGTCCGACAACCTGGCTCCCATGTGCGGGCACGCGTCGGGCGCGACCCGCAGGGCGCCCTCCGCCCGCCATACCACGAGCTCCCGCCCCGCGATCAGATAGGGTCGGGGTGCGCCGGTGATCGCAGCGGAAGCGTCGATCGCGAACCAACCTCCCGTGGACAGCGCCAGCGCCCGGTCGAGATGCTTCTGGATCAGGACGGGATTCGCCTGCACCCAGTCCGGTCCCCGAAGCTCGGGCGGCAGTTGCGAGGGGAGGTCCGAGAGCTGCCTGCCGAAGGTACGTATGCCGGTCATTCCGTCGTTCACCTGTTGTCGTCAGCGAGTCCGCGCTCGGGGCCGTGCCGGTGCGGGTCGGACATTCAACCTACATTCCGCGACCGTGGTCCGCCCGCGATCGGGAAGGCCGCGTACTGGCGCAAGGTCTCTCCGATGAGCGGCGCGGGTGGGAGCGCAGCCATGACCCGGAGGTCGTCGCGGGGTCGTCCGCCGTCGAAGAGGAAACGCGCCAGCGCGTCAGGTCGGACTCTTTCGAACATCCGGAGGAACAGATCCGGTCCCCGTTCCGGTGTTCGCGCCAGATAGGACACGAAGACCCGATCGAGGAACGCCGAGCGACGGGAGTAGTACCTGGGTGGCTTCGGGGGCTCGCGCGAGGGATCGGAAGCCCACCCGGCCAGGCGACGGGCCAGTTCTGCGGCGTGCCTCTGGATGGCCAGAAAGGCGTAGCCGGTGGAGGGCCGCGCTGCCCCGCCACGGGTGCCCACGTCGATCACGCGAAGGGAATCCGAGCGAGGGATCGGTCGGGGATCCATCGGGATCGCGCCCGTCTCCGAGTGCAGCACCTCGTATCGGACTACGTCGAGTCGGTTTGCCAAGTAGGCCGATATCGCGTCCTCATAGCTCCCCACGGTCCCGGGCTGGTTGGAGAACCAGGTGTCCTCGACGAGCGCGGTCCGTTCATCGTAGGGCAACACGTAGAGGAAATGAACGCCGTCCGGACTGGACTCCACGAAGTCCATCAGAGTCGCGATGCCCGCCTGAAACACGGGCTTTTCGGAGCGCACCGTCAGACCGTGGAAGTGCTGGAGGAGGAATCCCGGTCCGGTCGCCGATCCGCTCTGGAGATCGAGTCTCGCACCGCGCGGGCGCGAATCGAGAATCAGGTGGGCCCTCAGGGGTCCCTTGTCCGTGACGGCCACGACAGTACTGCTTTCCGGATTCGACTCGACGCGCTCCACGCGGGTCTCGAGTCGCAGTTCGACGTTCGGATCAGCCGACAGCAGGGAGACGGCCCGGTCGTAAAAGGCGTCGGCGGGCAGTTGCTGGTACTCGAGCCCGGGCCAGGATCGATCGATCCGTCGCTCCCGGTCCGCTACCCTCCAGCTGGACCATCTGTGGGAGACACAAGCCTCGAACGGATGTGGGATCACGTTCCAGAAACACCAGGTCCGATCGCGCTGGTACCGGGAGCGGGGCTCGACGAGCAGAATACGAAGGGAGCGGGTGAGTCCCTGCAGGGATAGGTGCACGGCACAGGAAAGGCCTGCAGCTCCCCCACCGAGGATCAGCAGGTCGGCATCGGGTCGGGTCAGCGGGGCCTCCGAATGGCGGGTCTTCCAAGGAGGCGGCGGAGCATGCGTACCCTGAGCGACCAGGGCTCGCGCCGACCGGCTCCCGTTCCCAGCGCGGATTCCGCCCGGTCCAGCGCGTCCTCGATCAGAGCGTCGTGCAAAGGAGCGTACACAAGCGGCCAGCTCAGCATCGAGAGCCCTCCCGGCCGAGCTTCGAGCCGGTGACTGAGCGTACAACCTTCGCCTTCCGGGAGGACCGCGAACTCGTGAAAGCCCCTCAGCCCCCGGGGTGCGGTGAAACGGAATCTCACCCTGCACCCCGGTTCGTATGCCTCGACCTCGTAACGAATCGGTCCGTGCCCGCCCGACGCGCCGACCTGCAGGCCCGGATCGAGATGCATGGAAGGCCAGGCATCACGGGGCCAGAGTCGATCCCGCCGCGTTGCGAGCCCGTCGATGAGAGATCCGGCCTCCACTGCGGAGACCGGGAGGGATCTCTGATGGACCGTGCGGATAGTCGCAGCCGGTGCCGCGGCGCCCCCGGCATCGTGAAAAGGGGTCACCCGCTACTCCAGCGCTCCGAACAGCGATTCTTCCTGCTCCAGGATCGTCCGGCAGTCGGCCTCCGGGGATACGGGCGCCCAGCTGAACGGGTTGTGTTCCGGTTCGGTGTCGGGCACGAAGGTCGGCGTGAACGCGCGGAGGATGAAGTTGCTCGCGCCGAGTTTCTTCTGATGATTCGACCCGATCACGGTGCCCGACATCCTCCCGTCCGCGGTCAGCCGTCCTTCCAGCGCACGTTCGATGCGCTGAACCACGTAGACGCCCCCGCTGACGACTCCCTCCACGCGGACGGTGAGCCCCGGCTCCCCGTCCCCATCGGGATCCGTGACCCGCGGATCTTCGGGATCACCGGGCAGAGGATCGGTCTCGGCGTTCGCAAGCTCTGCGCCGACCACCGCCACGAACCGGGAGGTGCGCACATCCCACGGGCCCGATCCCTCGATGGTGGCGGTCGACTCCCAGGCTGGCAGAGCCGCGATGAACGCGGAGTCGAGAACCGTGCCCGCCGGGCCGATCCGGTCCTGCCTCACATCGCAGAAGCGGGTGCTCACGCGGATCTCGCCCTCGACCCGCCGGACCGTGTGCCGGGCCAGAGCCACGGTCCGCACCCGAACGCGGCCGAGTCGTGGCCCCGGCTTCGTGCTGGAGGTCATGATCTGCCGACTTGCGTAAGCGCCGTCGGGAAGCGGAATGGTGTCGCCCGAAGTGATCGGGGCGACGAGAGCCATCTGAGCGGCGGACGCGAGCAGGACGACGAAGCTGTATGCCATCTGTCGAGGGTATCGAAGCGATGGCGGCGGTGGCAAGCACGCGTAAGCGGCGAAACGGAGCCCGGCTCCCTATCTTCGCCGCATGAACGAAAGATCTCATGCGATCGTCATCGGGTCGGGATTCGGCGGATTGGCTGCCGCGGTGCGACTGGGTGCCCGGGGATACCGGGTCACCGTTCTCGAACGGCTGGATCAGCCGGGAGGCAGAGCCCGGGTTTTTCGGGAGAATGGCTTCGTCTTCGACGCGGGGCCGACCGTGATCACCGCTCCCTTCCTGCTCGAAGAATTGTGGGAGCTGTGCGGGCGGCGGATGGAGGACGAGATCGATCTTCGACCGGTGGATCCGTTCTACCGGATCCGGTTCGACGATGGGTCGGAGTTCGAGTACACCGGCAGTGCCGACCGGATGCGCGCCGAAGTGGCCCGGTTCTCGCCCGGCGACGTGGAGGGCTACGACACGTTCGTACAGATGAGCGAGCGGATCTTCCGTGTCGGCTTCGAGGAACTGGGTCACGTTCCCTTCTCGTCGCCTCTCGACATGGCCCGGATCGCGCCGGCGATGGTTCGTCTCAAGAGCTATCGGACGGTGTATGGACTGGTATCCTCCTACATTCGCGACGAAAAGCTGCGGCAGGTTCTCTCCTTTCATCCGCTGCTCGTCGGCGGCAATCCGTTCACGACCACGTCGATCTACACGCTGATCGCCTACCTGGAGCGGAAGTGGGGCGTGCACTTTCCGATCGGTGGAACGGGCGCGCTCGTGAAGGGCATACTCGGGCTCATCGAGGGGCAGGGCGGCACTCTCCGGCTCAACGCCGATGTCGAGTCGGTGATCGTCGAGAACGGCAGGGCCCGCGGGGTCCGACTCTCGAATGGAGAGGAGATCGCCTCCGATATCGTCGTCTCCAATGCCGATGCGGCGTGGTTGTATCGTCACCTGATTCCGGAGTCCGACCGACGGCGGTGGACCAATCGGAAGATCGAGAAAGCCCGCTACTCGATGGGACTGTTCGTCTGGTACTTCGGGACGAGTCGCCAATATCCCGACGTCGCTCACCATACCCTTCTTCTCGGCCCCCGATATCGGGGGCTGCTGGACGACATCTTCGGCCGCAAGCACCTGGCGGACGACTTCAGTCTCTATCTGCACAGGCCGACGTTGACCGATCCGGCTCTCGCCCCGGAGAGAAAGGACACCTTCTACGTCCTGTCGCCCGTTCCGAATCTGGAGGGTGACGCGGACTGGACACGTCAGACGGAGCCCTACCGGGCCCGGATC
>JARRPS010000010.1:0-18035 GCA_037382625.1 Gemmatimonadota bacterium
CCCTACGGTCGGGATGACCCGGAGCGCGTTCACCATGAGGATCCGGTCCTGGACGTGTGCGAACAGGTGCGCTACTACGAGAAGGTCATGGACCGCTGCCGGACCGAGCTCGGCGAGGAGCGATTCCGGGTGGTTTCGTACGAGGCGTTCTGCGCAGATCCGTCTCGTCTCGTCACCGACGTGGCAGAGAACGTGCTGGACCTGCCGGTACTGCACGAACGGGTGCCACCGCCCCTGAAGGTCTCGACGAAACAGAGGCTCCCCGACGAGACGTTCGCGAGGCTGGAGGCACTTCTCGAACCGGACCGGACCGAGTGATCGGCCGTCGCCCGACAATCGGATCCGACCGGCCTGCTGCGAGAAATGAGTCGCAGGCACAGGCTCCTTCCGGCCCGCTTCACGTTCTGCGGGGGAATCTGAAGGCGATCGGCGTCATGCTTCTCGCCGTGACCCTGCAGGTCCTCGGCGCCCTGCTCCTGAAGACCATCGCCGATCACAGGCTGGAGTGGTCGATCGCCGTGCTCGGGCTCGGGGTATCGGCGGTCATCCTGCTCAACCTGGCACGGCTGGGTGTCTGGGGCGCGGCGCACAAGCGCTTTCCGCTCAGCACGACGTTTCCTCTCTCCAGTCTCTTCTATCCGGCCATGCTCGTGGTGGCGCTCGCGTATGGTGACGCCGTGGGAAGCCGACAGCTGCTCGGGGCGCTGCTGATCACGTCGGGCTCCGTCTGGCTCAGCCTCCGGGTCCGGGCGTGATGGCGATCCCGCTGCTGGCCGCAGCCCTCCTCTGTACGGCGTTCGCGCAGTTTTCCTATAAGCTCTACTTCGTGACGAACCGGCGGCGCTCGATCCTGATCCGGGCCATGGTTCTCTTCGCACTGGCCCAGCTCGGATTCTTCTTCGCACTGACGGAGCTAGAGATCGGGGTCGTGTACATGAGCACCGGGCTCATACAGGTGCTGGTCCTCGCGCTCTCCCGATTCGCGTTGAAAGAACACGTGACCGGGAATCACGTCTTTGCCGTGCTTCTGATCGTGGGAGGGTTGTTCCTGTACGCCGGGTGAGCCGTTGGCTCACCGACTCGACCAGTCTCTGAGATCCTCGACGATTCTCCGTGCCGAGTTGCCGTCTCCATAATGCAACCGGATCGAATCCTGCCAGTTGGCGGAGGACGTTTCGAGCGCCGAGCGAACCGCCGCTCTCAGCTCGGCCGGGGACGTGCCGATGAGTTCGTTCGCTCCGATCTCCACGGTTTCCGTCCATTCCGTGGTATCTCTCAGCGTCACGCATGGGGTTCCGACGAACGCCGCTTCCTTCTGTAGCCCCCCGGAGTCCGTGATGACGACCCGAGCGCCGGAGATCGCCTTCAGCATGTCGAGGTGTCCCAGGGGCTCTACGATGAAGATGCCGGAATCCGCCAGCGGGTGAACTTCGCGGAGGACGGCCCGCGTGCGGGGATGCATGGGAAAGAGGAGAGGAAGTCCGGTCCCGGCGATCGCTTCGAGGGATCCCAGGATGGCCGACAGGGCCTCCGGCGTCGTGTTGATCGGTCGATGGACCGTCACGACCCCGTAGTCCCGTCCGTCCAGGCCGTACCGACTCTCCACGTCGCTCTTCTCCTCCGCGAGGCGGAGATTGTACTGGACGGCATCCAGCATCACGTCGCCCACCTGCACGGAGCGATCTCCCAGGCCTTCGTTCTCCAGATTCGCGAGCGCGAGCGGAGTGGGAGGGTACAACCGATCGGCGCAATGGTCGGCCACGACGCGATTGACTTCCTCGGGCATGCTTCGATCGAAGCTCCGCAGGCCCGCTTCGATATGGCAGAGCGGGATGTTCATCTTCGATGCCGCCAGGGCCGCCGCGAGCGTGGAATTCGTATCGCCGTACACGATGACGACATCCGGTCCCGAACGATCGAATTCCGCTTCCAGCGCCTCGAGCATCGACGCCGTCTGCCGCCCGTGCGGGCCGGATCCGATGCCGAGGTCGACGTCCGGTCGAGGAATGTCCAGTTCTTCGAAGAACAGATCGGACATTTCGCGGTCGTAATGCTGACCGGTGTGCACGACCCGGTGGACGACGGGCCCGGAAAACGCCGCAAAAGCCCGGCAGACGGGCGCGAGCTTGACGAATTGTGGCCGTGCTCCGACGACGGAGACGATTCCGCTCACGCGCCGGCCTTTCTCACGCGCCGACGAACTCCCGCACCGACCTCGCCACGAAGTCGATCTGGGCGTCGCTCAGCTCCGGAAAGATCGGCAGAGCCAAACTGTGGGCCGCCGCGTGCTCGGCGACCGGGCAGTCGCCCTCCTCGTAGCCGAGATCGGCGAAGCACTCCTGCAGGTGAAGGGGGACGGGATAGTAGACCTCGGAACCTATGTTGCGGCTCTTGAGGAAGGCCTGCAGACCGTCCCGGTCCTCCACCGCAATCACGTATTGATTGAAGATGTGCCGATTACCGGGTCGGGTGACCGGAGTGCGGATCGACGATTCCGAACCTGCGAACAGCTCGTCGTATCGGGCGGCATTCTCCTGTCTCGCCGCGGTCCAGGCGTCCAGATGCCGAAGCTTCACCAGCAGCACCGCCGCCTGAATCGCATCCAAGCGGAAGTTTCCCCCGACCATCGAATGGTAGTACTTCGGCTTGGCTCCATGCAGTCGAAGACATCGGAGCCGCTCGGCGAGTTCGTCGTCGTTGCAGACGCACATCCCCCCGTCCCCGAACGCGCCCAGGTTCTTGCTCGGGTAGAAGGAGAAGCAGCCGACATCCGACGAAGATCCGGCCCGCTCGCCGGAGGAGGATTCCGATCCGATCGCCTGTGCGGCGTCTTCGACCACGGCGAGACCGTACTCCGTCGCCATGGATCGGAGCGGGGCGAGGTCTGCCACCTGGCCGAACAGGTGGACCGGCATGATGGCACGTACGGTCCCGCCCGTCCGGGCGCGGATCGCCCTGCCATCGCGCAGCTCCACGTGGTCGCTGAGGAACCGCCGGACGCACTCGGGGTCGAGATTGTAGGTGTCTTCCTGAATGTCGAGGAAGATCGGTCGCGCGCCGAGACGAGCGATCACGCCTCCCGTGGCGAAGAAGCTGTAGGTCGAGGTGATGACTTCGTCGCCCGGCCCGATGTCGAGCGCCATGAGTGCCACGAGCAGCGCATCGGTGCCCGAGGAGACCCCGATGCCGTGCCGGGCATTCGAGTAGGCGGCGATTCGTTCCTCGAGCTCCTTCACCCGCGGACCCATTACGAAGTACTGCGACTCGCAGACCTCGAGAATCACCGACTCGACGTCCTCTCGAATCGTCTCGTATTGAGCCTGCAGATCGAGAAGCGGCACGGATTCGACGGCGGCAGATGCACTGCCCGCAGTGTTCAAGACGTTCACGGATTCACCCGCAGTTTGAGTTGACTCTCCGACATGCGGTACCGCTTGTCGCAGCTTTCACAGGATACCTCGACACCGGTCGGGGCGTCGACGGGAATCCCGAGTCGGTCGCCGCAGTAGCAGACGTACCCGACCAGGCGGCCGGGATTGCCCACGATCAGGCCGTAATCCGGGACTGGCCGGGTCACCACGGCCCCCGCGCCGATGAAGCAGTATTTCCCGAGGTCATGACCGCATATGATCGTCGCGTTCGCCCCGATCGACGCGCCCCGTCCCACCCGGGTCGTCCGATACTCGTCCCGGCGCACGATGTGACTGCGCGGGTTGATCACGTTCGTGAACACCATCGAAGGGCCGCAGAAGACATCGTCCTCCAGGATCACGCCGGTATAGATGCTGACGTTGTTCTGGACCTTGACGTTGTTTCCGAGAACGCAGCCGGGAGACACGACGACGTTCTGACCGAGGTTGCAACCGCGCCCGATCGTCGCGCCCGTCATGATGTGCGAGAAGTGCCAGATCTTCGTTCCTTCGCCGATCGTGGCCCCTTCGTCGATCACCGCCGTTTCATGGGCGAAATAGGGTCCGTCGCCGGTCGCTCGCGTCATCGCGCCTCCGCCTGCGAATCGTCGGCGGCGAGCCTCGACACGAAGGCATCGACCGCCCTGATCACCTCGTTGTTGTTCAGCGTGGCATTCACGAACTGAGCGGTGTTGAGGACGAAGAAGTCCGGGTGCGTCGTCTCGACCGTCGGAACGATCTTCGAAAATTCCTGCACCTGGAGCGGCTGAACCCGGACGGCCCGGTTCACGACGACCCTCTCCAGGCTCGATTCGTCGAACTCGGGGAGCATGCGGCGCACACCTTCCAGGGCCCGCTCCACGACCTCCGCATCCGGTTTCCGGAGCCACTCATCGGTCGAGAGGACGTACTTGGGCAGGTAGGTCAGATACCTGCCACCGGTATTCTCCGGGTCCACGACGTTGCTCATCCCGATGATCCCGGAGAACGGAATCCGGGCATCGGCGATGTTGACCACATAATACGGGACGACCGGCCGGGTGGTAATGAGAACGGGGCAGACGACGCCCAGGTACTCGACCTCCCGATTCTCCGCCTCGGGTTCCCGGACCTCCAGAAGGGCGTCGTCGGCGATGGTCTTCAGGACGGGCACGGGACTCGTGCAGACGACCCGGTCGAACCTCTGAACCCCCGGTCTTCCCGCCAGCTGGATCTCGATCCCCCTCCCGGGGGCGGCCCGCACGGATTCGACGCCGATTCCCGTGTGGACGTGGCCCCCGGCGCTCTCCACCTGGCGTCGGACGGTCTCGAAGATCTGCCGGTACCCCCCGGTGACGTGACCCAGCTGTTCCTTGCCGGCGGAACTGTCTCGTGCCGAGAACAGACGCTTGATGTACGACCAGATGAACACGGCCGAGGTGCGCCGGTAGTTCTCACCGAGCTTCGCGAGCAGAAGCGGGCGCCACATTCGCTCGTAGGTGCGTCGTCCGGAGACCCGGATCAGCCAGTCTTCCACCGACACCTGTTCCAGCCGCTCCCAGTGATCGATCCGCGAGCTGTAGAGCATCGTGAACGCGAGACGGAGCTTGTCCCATGGATTGAGAAGCGGGAATCGCAGAAACTCCAGAGAATTGCTGACGGAGTGCATCCGGCCGTCCACGTAAAAACCGGTGCGAGTCCGCCTCCAGTGCAGCTCGTGCCCCAGTCCGACATCGTTGATGAAGCCGATCAGTTGCCGATCGCTGGGGAGAATGACGTGGTAGAACCGATCCCAGTGAAAGCCGCCGAAATCGTGCCAGGTCGCGAGTCCGCCCAGCTGATCGGCGCGCTCGAACACCTCGACGCCGTCACCGGCCCGGGCGAGCCGATGCGCCAGCGCCATGCCCATCATGCCGCCGCCGATGATTCCCGTGTTCAACGGGAGATCCCGTCGGCGGGGGCGGTGGAGTGCTTTTCGGGGATCATTGTCCGAAGGGCCGCGTCCGGGTCACCTCGCGCTGCCATTCGATCGTGCGGCGGAGACCCTCGTCCAGAGACACCTTGGCCTCGAAGCCGAGCAGGTCGTGAGCGAGGCTCGTGTCCGGAACGCGCCGCATCACGTCCTCGTACTTCTTGCCCGTAAAGGACTCGTACGGGATGAACTCGATCTTCGGCTCGCCGGACCGGCCGCTGATCGCGTGAATGCGTCGGGCGAGCTCCACGATCGAGACTTCCTCGTCGCTGCCCAGATTGAAAATCCTGCCGTTGGCCTCGTCCCGAATCAGCGACTCGTAGATTCCGTCGATCGTGTCTGTGACGTAGGTGAAACTCCGCGTCTGTTCTCCATCGCCGTGCACCGGGATCGTCCGGTCGTTCAGCACGGCGTCGATGAAGACCGGCGGCGGCCCTCCCCACCAGGAAAGTGGTTGATTCGGGCCGTAGGAGCCGAAGAACCGCAGCAGGACCACCGGGAAACCGAACGCATCCTGGTAGGCCAACGCCAGGTGCTCGTCGAACAGCTTGGAGACGGCGTACGCCCAGCGGGGGGAAAGCGAGGATCCGATCACGCTGTCCGAGGTCTCCTCGCGAAACGGCAATTCGGGGTTTCGCCCGTACACGTCGGAGGTGGAGGCGAGCACGCACTTGATGCCTCGCGAACGACAGAACGACAGGATGTTGTCGGTCGAATGGTAGTTGATCTGAAGCGTGTCGATGGCTTTCCCGTATCGCGGGATCTTGAACGCGGCGAGATGCACGGCGCAGTCGATCTCCCCGTCGAGCTGTCGGAAGGTCTCGGGATCTACGGCGTCGGCCTCGAGAAACCGGAAGCGGTTCTTTTCGAGCTGTGATTCGATGTTCGACAGCCGGCCCATGGACAGGTTGTCGATGCCGACGACCGCGTGCCCTTCGAGCAGCAGTCGGTCGAGGAGGTTCGAACCGAGGAATCCGGCGACCCCGGTGACCAGCACGGTCTTCGAAGACATGTGTGTCGTCCGTTGGAGATTCAGTGGGATCGCTCGCGTCCGGGACGGGAGGCAGTCGATCGGGCCACACGCATAGACCCGAGGTGAAACAGTTCCTCGTAGTACTGCTTGTTCTGCAGGGACAGCACCCCGAGCCCGATCAGCTGGGTCGCGAGCACGGCCGTCATCAGGCCGAAGACGAAGGTGTGAGGGTACTGCTCGTAGGCGAGGGCCAGTCCGCCGGTCACCGTGGCGACCTGGCCGGTCCCGCGGAGCTCGGCCAGCGCCTCGAAATAGTGCACGAACACCCAGTAGTTCACGTACGCCGAGAAGGCTCCGAGAAGCAGGCCCGGGACGATGAAATACAGGAAGGGACGGAAGATGAAGCCCGAAAAGATCGTCGACAGGATGTGACGGAAGATCCGCATGCTCGAGCGGCGCGTCTTCCCGACCGCCAGTTGCGGTGCCCAGTCGAGCTCGGCCGGGATTTCGTCGATCGACGCGTTCAGGATCATCGCCTTGTAGACCGTCTCCGGCATGGCATCCATTCCCATCGCGCGAAGATTGAGTGCCCGGATGAACGGGCCGTCGTAGGCCCGGGTCATGCAGGTCAGCGTCGAGAAGCGGCCCTTGGCGAAGTACCGCAGGAATCGGTTTCCCAGCACGCTGAGATGTCGGCGGAGAAACGGCACGTTGCGGATGGTGCCTCCCTCCATGTACGGGGAAGCCAGGACCATTCGGGCCCCACCATCCCGGATCGTGCGCGCGAGCCGGCCGATGTGCTCGACGTCGTAGCTGAGATCCATGTCGAGGGTGATGACGTAATCACCGGCCGTGTTGGCGAAGCCGTAGCTCATCGCCTGGCCGAGTCCGAAGTTGCGCGGGTGGTGCACGGTGAGGATGGAGGGGTGGCCGGCGGCGAGCCGATTCGAAATCTCTGCGGTCGCATCGCGGCTTCCATCATTCACGATGATGATCTCCCAGCGGAATTCGGTCTCCAGCGTCTCGAGGTACTCTATGATCGCCGTGACGTTTTCTTCGAGGAGAGCTTCCTCGTTGTAGGCGGGAAGGACGATCGACAGAAGCGGGAGATCGGGCTCGCCGGGCGACATGGCTCCCCGGGGCGAGAGAGTGTCGATGACTCTGTGGTGCAATGCGCCCTCGCGGTGTCGGAATTCTCGATCCGATCGCCACCGGGTTATTGTGGACCGCCGCTCTCGCGGTTGAGATTGTCCAGGTGACCCGTCGCGATCAAGAGACGAACCGGAAAGAGATCTAAACTATGGACAGTAAACCTGTATCGGTAGGCGTCATCGGCGCCGGCGGCTGGGGAAAGAATCTGATCCGGAACTATTTCGAGCTCGATACCGCGGAGCTGCGGTGGGTGTGTGACCTCGACCCGGAGAAGCGAAACCGCAGCCAGCGCCAGTTTCCGGCCCGTTTCGAGACCGACGATGTCGGCGAGATGCTTCGCGATGCGGAGCTGGATGCGGTGGTGATCGCCACCACCGGTCCTTCCCACCATCAGCTGGCCCTCCAGGCGCTGAAGGCCGGCAAGGACGTCTACGTCGAGAAGCCGTTCACACTTTCGGTTCGCGACGCCAGGGAGCTGGTCGATCTCGCGAGTCGGAACGGTCGCGTTCTCATGGTGGGACATCTCCTGGAATACCACCCGGTCGTCGTGAAGCTGAAGGAACTGATCGATGAGGGCTACCTCGGCGATGTCCGCTACATCTACAGCCAGCGCTTGAACCTCGGTACGATCCGCGGCGATGAGAACGCGATGTGGAACTTCGCGCCCCACGACATTTCCATGATCCAGTACCTGTTGGGCCGTGCGCCGACCGACGTCTCCGCCCGGGGGCAGAGCTACCTGCAGCCGGGAATCGAGGACGTGGTCTTCCTCTCGATGAATTTCGGCGACCGGGTCATGGGTCACGTGCACGTGAGCTGGCTCGATCCCCACAAGACGCGCCGGCTCACGGTCGTGGCGAGTCAGCGGATGGCCGTATTCGATGACCTGGAGACGACGGAGAAGCTGAAGATCTACGACAAGGGCGCCGAGGTGAACACGGACTACGATACGTTCGCCGAGTACGTCGGGCTTCGGTTCGGTGACATCACGATTCCCTACATCCGCAGCGGAGAGCCGCTCAAGATCGAATGCGAGCACTTTCTGAGCTGTGTCCGGGACCGGACGACCCCGAAGAGTGACGGAATGGACGGCCTTCGGGTCGTGGATGTGCTCGAAGCGGCCGACCGATCTCTGAAGAACAACGGATCGCCGGAGTCCCTGAAGGGCGGGGCCGATTGAAAGGGCAACCCGTCGTCAGTCTCTCCCTGGACCTCGACGACAAGTGGACATACCTGAAGACTCACGGCGACGCCGCGTGGAGCGACTACCCGTCGTACCTGTCCTATGCCGTGCCGCGTATTCTGGATTTTCTCGCGGCTCGCGACGTTCGGATCACCTTCTTCGTCGTAGGCCGCGACGCCACGGACGAACGAAACCGTGAAGTGCTGTCGCTGCTGGCGCGGGCGGGACACGAGATCGCGAGCCACAGCTTCGAGCACGACCCGTGGTTGCACCTGTACTCCAAAGAGCAGCTTCACGCGGAGCTCGAACGCGCGGAGCAGGCGATCGGCGACGCGACGGGGGCCGCGGTCGAGGGATTTCGCGGGCCCGGTTTCAGCACCTCGGTGTCAACTCTCGAGGTGCTCCGGGAGCGAAATTACCGGTTCGATGCCACGGCGTTCCCCAACCTCCTGAACCCGCTGGCCCGCGCCTATTTCCTCGCCCGAAGCGACCTCGATCCCGAAGAGCGGGAACGGCGCAAGGGGCTGTTCGGAAGCCACACCGACGCATTCCGGCCGGTGAAGCCGTATCGATGGGAGCTGAACGGCGGTCGTCTGCTGGAGCTTCCGGTGACGACGATGCCGGTCTTCCGGGTTCCGATCCACTTCAGTTACCTGCTGTACCTCGGTGGATTTTCGCCGCGTCTCGCGCGGACGTACCTGAGATTCGCGCTCGGGATGTGCCGGGCGACGGGCACGGAGCCCTCGCTGCTTCTGCACCCGCTCGACTTCCTCGGCTCCGACGACGAGCCGGAGCTCGCGTTCTTTCCGGCGATGTCGATGCGGCACGGGGAGAAGATCTCGATGATGGAAGAATTCTTCGAGCTGATCCGCTCGCGATTCCGCCCGGTCACCATCGGGGAACACGTGTCACGATTCGAAGGGCGGCTCGATCTGCCGGTGCTGGAGCCGCGATTCCGACAGTGATCCGTCGTCGGAGTGTGGTCGGGGAGGCCACCGCGCGGTCGGCGGGGAACCGGGCCATCACTCCCCGCACTCCACTTTCACGGTCGCGATCTCGTTGCCCCGGAGCCGGATCCGGAAATCCGCGCCGGCCGACGGCAGCTCGAGCTCCGACTCCTCGAGGTGGTTGGCCCGCCAGGCGGAGATCTTCGGGCAGGCCGTGCTGACCCGGACCTCGGAGGAACGACCCGATCGCTCGACCAGGCGGAGAACGAGTGTCTCGTCGTCCTCGGCGCGCTTGACCCACGCGATGGCCGTCGTCGGACTGTCCGTCGAGACCAGGGAGAATTGTCGCCCCAGCCGGCCTCCGTGGGCGGGCTCGAGGGCGGCCAGCAGGGGCACGACGTATTCGGTGGCCAGAGACGCGGTTCCGGCGGTTCTCCAGTCGCCCGCGTGCGGATAGATCGCGAACCTGACGACGGCCAACGAGTCGGCAGGCAGTCGATGCGCGATCGAGGATCCGTCGAACTTCCACGGTCCTCGGGTGTCGGCGAGGACTGAAACTCCGTAGGTCCCGTCGGTCACGTCGGTCCAGTGCGGAGCCGGATACTCGCTCGAAGCATCGGCGGGCCGGGACACGGTTCCGTAGGGTGCGGCGAAGATGGCGGAATCGGCGCTCACGACGGGTTCGTGTCGCGCATCCAGTCGCCATCCGGTATCGAGCCAGCGGATCTCGGAGCGGATCTCCAGGAACGGGGCGGCACGGGCGAGTACGAGTTCCTGCCGGACGGTGGACCGGTTCCACCCCCTCGTGATCGTGACCGTGGCCGCGCCTGCCGACACGGACGAGGAGAGCGAGAGCAGCCGGGACACTTCGCCGGGTCCGTCCGGCGGCGGACCTCCGCGAGCCTCGGATCCCGGAGAACGGGTCTGAGCGCCGGTCGGATCCCGGGAGACGACCAGCGTGTTGGCCCGGCCGCCCGGGCTCAGGGCCTGTCGCCGGCTCGTCTTGTCGAGAATGCTCGAGATGGCGCCCGTGGATGGATCGATCTCGACCCTGAGAAACGCGTTTTCGAGCCACAGGTCGCCGGCCGTCGGCGGCTGCAGCCCGGCGGTCCGGACTCTGGGGAGACCGTCGGCTCCGATTGGAAGGGCGATCGCGCCCAGGGCGGGAATCTCGGGAACGTTGACGAGCATGACCTCGCGCGCGTCAGGAACCGGGCCGTCCACGTTCACGCCGCCTCCCGGTCCGAGTGCCACGAAGGCGACACCGTTCCGGGGTCGAGCCAACGGATTGAACAGGACGTAGGCGCCGGCACGATCGGCATCCGTCTCCATCTCCGAACGGATCGCGCCGAAACTGCCGGCCAGGAGGGAGTCGGCCGTTCTCGCCGCGGATGCCAGAGCCGACCTTCTGGCTGCGACGACGTCTCCCGCTTCGTCCGGGTAGCCTGCCAGCGCCGCGGCCTCGAGGAGATCGAGCCACGCGCTCTCGATCCGTTCTCGAGGATACTCCTCCGCGCCCGGGAGACCCGCTTTCACGGCCGCCAGGGCTTCCGCGATCTGCAGTGATGTCTCGACGCGAGTCGCAGTTCGATCGTCGCTCGTGCCGACTGATGCGGCCTCGTCGGCCGGCGTACCGGACGCCGCACCCGAAGGCGGCGCGATCTCGCCCCGCGCGACGGGAAGAGGCCGGTCGCTGCCGCCACGATCCGCTGCCATTGCGCGGGCCGGGGACGCGAATCGAACGAGGGGAGGCTCGGTCTCCGAGCCGCCCGCCCCCCGATCGGCACTGACCGGCTCGAAATCGGGTCCGGTGGCCGGCGGGTTCGAACCTGCGGCGTCGGGTTCCCAGCCGGGGTCCCGGACGCCGTACAAGGCCAGTTGCTGCCCATCCGACAGTTGTCCCGCCGGCGGCCCGGGAAACTCGAACTCGAAGTCCGCGAAGTCTCCGTAATCGTAAGGGCGATACATCAGGATCCGCGTACCGTCGTTTCCTTCCCAGGTGAACGCCGAGGGGCCGCTGGGCGTGCCGCGGGCGGACGCTGTGCGTGGCCTCCCGGACCCGACGAGCACGAGGGAGCCGATCCCGGCGCCCGCAAGCAGCTGGGGCAGTGTGGCCGGGAGTCGCGATCCCGCATCGAGCCAGGCTACCGAGGGCCGAAGACCGAGCAGCCGCTCGAAGCTCCGCTGTCCGTAGAGGGCCTCGCGAATCGACGATTCTCCGCTCAGTGAGCCCGGGTCCGCCCGGGTCCACCAGCCGCCGACGGGTGACCAGGCGCCGGCCCGGACCGCCGTTCGGACGGAATCGGCCAGGCGCGGGTCCTGTCGTGCGAGCTCGACGTAATTCGACGCGCCGTCGGCGACGAGCACGGCCCCGTCCGTCCATTCGACGAAGCCGAGCGCCCGCCGCCAGGCGGCAGTCACGAGGTTCGAGTCGTTCCGGCCAAGGGCCGCGAGGCCGGGATCGATGCGAGCGTCTCCGACGAGAAACAGCGTATCGCGCGCAGGGACCCGATTCCGGCTGTCCAGGGCGGTCGTCGGTCGAAGATCCTGCGCCACGGCTCGCGTCTGGATGGGCGCCAGGAGCGAGAGAAGATGAGCGCCGAGCGAAGCGAGCCGCAGACCCGGGACCCGGCGCCGCGCTCGGCGAAGTCGCGCGTGGCTGGAGCGAACCCCGTCACCCCGAGACTCCCTTCCGCTGCCGGGGACCATCGCCTCTCGAGCCTCCTGACCTTCGGGTGCACGGGGCCGGGAGTGATCGTCGCCCCCCGGCGGGTCGAATCTAGAGGCCGGCCGCCTTTGGCGCCGCCCGGTTCCGCGAGTTATCGTCCGTCGCGTGAGTCAAGAAAGCGAGCCCGGAGCTCCGGGTCCGGCCGGAATCGCTTCCCCGGAGGCACTCCTCGATCACGGCGCGTCCGCCGCGGCGGCCCGCTACGGGGTGCGCCTCGCCGGTCTCCGACGCCATCTCGTCCCGGCCGTCCGGAGCCCCCGGATGGAAGCCGTCCGGTCTCCGTTCACCGGCGAGGTGCTGGCCCACGTTCCCGCGCTCGGCGCCGACGATGTGAAAGCGGCCGTGGATCGGGCCCGGGCGGCCTCGGTAGAGTGGCGAGCGATGCCGGCCTTGGCGCGGTCCGGGCTGTTCGAGCGCTTCCAGGACCGGTTGCTCGAAGCTCAGGACGAGATTCTCGACATCGTGCAGCTGGAGACCGGAAAGGCCCGGGCGCACGCCTTCGAAGAAGTCGCGGACGTCGTGATCACCACCGCCCACTACTCGAAGCAGGCCCCCCGCCTTCTGGAGCCGAAGCGCCGTCGCGGGGTGATGCCGGGACTCACACGAGTGCTGGAGCTTCGGAAGCCGCACGGGGTCGTGGGGATCATCTCCCCCTGGAACTACCCTCTCAGTCTCGGCGCGACGGATGCGATTCCGGCCCTGCTCGCCGGGAATGCCGTGGTCCTGAAGCCCGACCTGCAGACCACGCACACGGCTCTCTGGATCGCGGAAAAGCTCTCGGAATCCGGACTTCCCGCGGACCTGTTCCGGGTCGTATCGGGCTCGGGCCTCGAGGCGGGCGCGGCCCTGGTCCGGTCGGCCGACTACGTGGCGTTCACCGGAAGCACGGAGACCGGGCGGATCGTTGCGGCGGCGGCGGGTGAGCGCCTCGTGGGCGCGAGCCTCGAGCTCGGCGGAAAGAACGCGATGATCGTGCGAGGGGACGCCGACCTCGAGAGGGCGGTGGAGGGTGCCCTCCAGGGGTGTTTCTCCAACGCGGGCCAGCTGTGTCTCTCGATCGAGCGGATCTACGTGCACCGTTCGATGCACGACGCCTTTCTCGCGCGGTTCTCGGAGCGGACCGCGGCGCTCCGGCTCGGAACCGGACTCCACTGGGGATACGACGTCGGGTCGCTCTCCACGCGGGAACAGTTCGAAAAGGTGTCGGAACATGTCGACGACGCGGTCGCTCACGGTGTCACGGTCCGCGCCGGCGGCCACGCGCGCCCGGAGATCGGCCCGTGGTTCTTCGAGCCGACGGTGCTCACGGGCGTCACCCCGGAGATGCGGCTCCACTCGGAGGAGACCTTCGGGCCGGTGGCGACGGTTCGGCCGTTCGAGACCGACGACGAGGCGGTCGAGCTGGTGAACGACAGTCGCTACGGCCTGAATGCCAGCATCTGGTCCCGGGACCGGCAGGCGGCGCTCGCGCTCGCGCGCCGGATCGAGACGGGGACCGTGAACATCAACGAAGCCTACGCGGCCGCCTGGGGCTCCGTGGACGCGCCCATGGGGGGCATGAAAGACTCCGGCGTGGGTCGAAGGCACGGTCGGGACGGCCTGCTGAAGTATACCCAGGCCCAGACGATCGCGGTGCAGCGCGGCATGTCGATCGCGGAGGCGATTTCCTGGGCTCGGCGCCCCGGCGGGCGACGGATCACGACGGGGCTGCTCCGGTTCCTCCGCGATTCCCCGCGACTCCGATGAGTCGGATCTTCTTCACCGGGTTTCCGGGGTTCCTCGGATCGGAGCTCCTCCCGCGGATCCTTGCACGCTCCAAAGATGCGACGGCCCTCTGCCTCGTGCAGCCGCCGTTCGCCGATCCGGCGCGGCGGCGGATCGAGGCGCTCGAGCTCTCCGAGCCGAAGCTGCGGGGCCGCGTGCAGTGCGTGGAAGGCGACATCACACGCGCCGACCTGGGGCTCGGCGCATCGCTCCCGCGCGTGGCCTCGGAGGTGAGCGCGATATTCCACCTCGCGGCGGTATACGATCTCGGGGTGCGCCGGGAGCTCGGGATGCGCGTCAATCTGTACGGTACGAGGCACGTGCTGGACTTCGCCTCGGCCTGCAGCAGCCTCGAGCGCCTCCATTACGTCAGCACCTGCTACGTCAGCGGACGGTACCCGGGGATCTTCGGCGAGGAAGACCTCGATCGAGGCCAGGCCTTCAACAACTACTACGAGGAGACGAAGTACCTGGCCGAAAGAGAAGTCCGGACGGCGGCCCGGGACGGGATTCCGGTCACCACCTACCGCCCGGCGATCGTAGTCGGCGACAGCCGCACCGGGATGACGCAGAAGTACGACGGGCCGTACGCGATCATCCGCTGGATGCTCAGGCACAGGCGCAGGGTACCGGTGCCCGAGCTGAAGGGCGCCTCGGAGAGTCGCATCAACCTGGTGCCCAGGGACTTCGTCGTCGAGGCGATCACCTATCTGGCGTCCCTACCTCACACGACCGGTCGGACCTATCAGCTGGCGGATCCCGATCCGCTGACCGTATCGGACGCCGTGACGACGATCGCGGAGGCGACCGGTCGGGACGTCGTGCCGATTCCGGTTCCCAAGTCCCTCGCCCGTGGCGCTCTGCGTGCCGTTCCCGGTCTCGCTCGATTCACGGGGATTCAACCCGAGTCACTCGACTACTTCGATCACCCGACCCACTATTCGGTCCAGCACACGATGACGGATCTTCAGGGCTCGGGGATCGCGGTCCCTCGCTTCCGCGACTACGTGGATCGCCTGGTGACCTTCGTCCGCGCCCATCCCGAGGTGGCCGGGCCCATGGCCTGAGGCGCAGCTCCTATTCCAGGGGCAGGTCCGGTCCGCCGGCGCCGGATTCCACGCCGAGCTTCGACAGGAGCACGCCGCCTACGATCGCGACCGCCCCGACCAGCTGCAGCAGCGTGGGGGTCTCTCCGAGTGTCGCCCAGGCGACCACGATCGCCACGAGAGGCACCGTGTTCGAGTACACGGCCGTCCGGGAGCTGCCCAGGTGCCGCACACCGTAGTACCAGATCAGGTAGGCCAGCGCGATCGAGAGGGCACCGCTGAACACGAGTCCCGACCAGGCCACGGGGCCGACGATCGTCCAGTCCTGGGCGAGCAGTGATGGCAGGGAGATCGCGACGAGCACCACGGTGCCGATCCACATCGTTCCCGCCGTCGTGCGCAGCGGCCCGTAGCGCTTCACGAGCGGAGCTGCGCCGACGGTATAGGCCGACCATGCCACGGCGGCGCCCAGCATCGTGAGATCACCTCGGACGGTTTCCTGGCCGAACTGAACGGCGCGCGTTCCGCCCCACACGACGAGCCCGATGCCCCCGACGGAGAGCGCCACTCCCAGCCAGCCCGCAGGACTGATCCTCTCGTGACCCAGCAGGGTGGAGAAGAGCGACACGAAGATCGGCACCGTCGCCAGCATGAGCGCCGCGTTTCCGGCCAGCGTCCAGTGTACGCCGAAGATGAACATCAGCTGGTAGACGACGTTTCCGAGCAGGCCGAGACCGACGAATTTGCGAATGTCGCCCGGCTCGAGGCGAAAGGTCGCGCGGGTCGGGCGGAGAACGAGAAGCAGGATCGCCGAGGCGAGCACGAAGCGCAGCGCATTGAAGGCAAGGGGACGGAATTCCTCGAGCGAGAGCTTGACGACCGAGAAGTTGGCGCCCCAGATGAGGACCAGGACGAGAATCGCGAGGTCCGGGGAGATGGGCGGCTTCGAAGGGGCTGAGCCGCCGTCGGATCGGTCGCCTGCGGTCTGCGCCACGGAGCCTCGCTGCGGGGTGCGGTAGTGTCGTCGCGGCCCGGAGCCACGCGTTCCGGGTTCTAGCTGTTGCCGCCGGGCCCGGCAAGGCCGGTGGGACACCTGACGAGGAGAAGGCGTCGTGCGCATCGCTCTGATACAGAACGAGCCGGGCCCGGACCGGGTGGAGAATCTCGAACGGGCTCTCGCTTCGATGCGGGCGGCACGGAAAGCCGGGGCGGCCCTCGTCGCCTTTCCCGAACTGGCGCTCGACCGGTTCTTTCCACAGTACCGGACATGCGGCTGGGCGGACGCGGTCGCGGAGCCGATTCCCGGCCCCACCACAGACCGCGTGGCGGCCCTCGCCCGGGAGCTGGGACTGGTGACCGTGTTCAACCTCTATGAGAGGGATGGGAAGGGGCGGCGTTTCGACAGCTCGCCGGTGTTCGATGCCGACGGTTCGCTTCTGGGTGTGACACGCATGGTCCACATCACGGACTACGAGGGCTTCCACGAACAGGCCTGGTATCACGCCGGGGACCGGGGTGCGCCCGTGTACGGTACCGCGATCGGCCGCGTCGGCGTGGCGATCTGCTACGACCGGCACTATCCCGAGTACATGCGCGCCCTCGGCGCGGCCGGAGCGGAGATCGTCTGCATCCCGCAGGCCGGGACCGCGGGCGAGTGGCCCGAGGGGATGTACGAGGCGGAGGTCCGGACGGCGGCGTTCCAGAACGGCTACTTCGCGGCCCTGTGCAATCGGGTGGGACAGGACGACGGGCTCGAATTCGCAGGCGAGTCGTTCGTGTCGGATCCCGAAGGCCGCATCGTTGCGCGCGGCGCCCGGGGAGAGGAGGATCTCGTGGTATGCGACATCGATCTGGCGGCCTGCGCCGGGTCGACGGCCCGGCGGCTGTTCTGGCGCGATCGCCGGCCGGAACTGTACGGAGACGCCGAACTGAATTCCGAGGAGTGACAGAGCATGATTCGATCTCTCTATCTTCACCGGATCCGCGGGCTGATGTCCGCCGCCGTCCTGGTCGGTACGGTCGCGGCGTGCGGCCCGGCCGAGGAAGACTTCGGTCTGCCCGCCACCCGGCCGGAGAGCCCGCTTCCCGACCCGGACGGATGGGGGACCCAGGTTCTGGCGGTCGGAGTCGCGCCGGACGGTGCGGTCTGGGTGGGGACCTACGGTGAGGGGATCTTCGTCAGCCGGAGCGGAACGGGCGACGACTGGGAACGGATCGTCGCCTCACGCGAGGACTCGACCTCGATCAGCTGGAACTTCGTGAACTCGTTCGCGTTCGCGGGAGACGAGATCTGGTACGGCACGGTCGGGAATGGGTGGGGACTCTCGCGCGACGGGGGGCGGACGTGGGAGAACTGGACTTTCCGCAAGCTCGGTCCCCGCTGGCAGTACGTGGTCCCGGACGGAATCCGTGCAGTGGGCGACACCGTGTACGTCGCCACGGCGGACGGTCTTCGATTCACGGGAGACGATGGCGAGAATTGGGTTGAGATAACAGAACGCAACGGACTGTCGAATAAATATCTGCTTGCTGTCGACACACGCGCGTCCGACGCGGGAGGAAGCACCCGGGTGGAGGTGGCGCACCTCGCGGGGACCTCGCTGAGCCGGGACGGGGGCGCGAGCTGGGTGCCGGGCTCCGCGATGGGCGGAGAGGAGGTCCGCGCGATGCTCGCGGGAAACCGCGATCGGGGCGACCGCGAGCTTTCGACGGGGATTCCCGAAGAGACCTGCGGACACAACGATCTGACCCGTCGGCTCTGCGCCTGGACGGCCGATTTCCGACGCTATCCGGCAGCCGGCCCGGAGATCGTCTGCATTCCGCAGGCGGGGACGGCGGGCGAGTGGCCCGAGGGAATGTACGAGGCGGAGGTCCGGACGGC
>JARRPS010000011.1:0-17986 GCA_037382625.1 Gemmatimonadota bacterium
CCGCAGACCATAGAAGCCTCTGGAGTTCTTGTCTGGGACCACTCTCAGTCACCGCCGCGGTGGAGCCCGGCCTCCGCGGGCCGAACGGATGTCTCGGGCGTTACGCTCGTATCGGGCCCGGGAATCTGCGCCCGGGAGCGGACTTTACTTTAGCTGCCATGGAGCGCGCATTCTGCGTGCCAGCACCGTTCAGCGCCCCCGGTGAATGGTCCAGCGATCGAGGACTTCCTCCCCGCGCGTTACGAAAAACGCGTCAAAACAGGCCACGGCGAGACAGGAATGGTTCGGAACGATCCTGACCCGTTCACCGACGGACAATCTGCCGGAGACGATACCGTGCTCCTGCGACAGGGATCGCATCGTTGCGTTCTGCCGCACAGTTCCCGGACGATCCGAGTCGAGCAGAACGCCCATTCCCGCATCGGGAAGGTGCGCCGGGCCGGGGTCGGCCGAGAGGGCGAGCGCTCCGGCATCGACGACCGACCGTCGGTCGTCAGGGCGCGAAGAGACCACGCTGGCGAGGACGGTCGCGGCGCAACGATCGAGCGAACACGAGGAGAGTGCCACCTGCGTCCAGTCATACAGTGCGTAATTGCCGGGGCGGACCTCCGTCATGCCGGACAGGTCCTGAGCCTGCGCCATGGACGGGGTCGAACCTCCACTGCGATCGGGGACCTCGGTTCCCCGGGCTCGCAGTCGCTCGGCCAGCGAATTCAGGAGGTCTCTCTCCTCATGCGCGATACGCGCGATGTGCGACGGCGATGTCGCGCGGTAGGCGTTGCCCGAATGAGAGAGGAGACCCGCGAATTCGAGATCGGGCGCGGCGTCGATGCGATCGGCCAGCTGCAAGGGGAGGTCGGAGTCGGGCCGCATGCCCGCCCGGCCGTACCCCGCGTCCACCTTGAGCCAGACCCGGAAGGGTGCGCCGCTCGACTGCAGGAGGTCCAGGGCTTGCGGCGAGTCTACCGTGACACCGAGCCGAATACGCCCGGCCAGTTCGACCGCTTCCTCGACACGGGAAGGCACGAATGGGAACGCCCACGTGATATCGTCGAAGCCCGCGTCGGCGAACACCCGGGCCTCGAAAAGCGTGCTGACGGTGATGCCCGAGGCCCCGAGTTCGCGTTGGCCGAAGGCGATCTCCACGCACTTGTGCGTTTTCACGTGCGGACGGAGCCGGACGCCGAGTTGACGGCACCGATCGGCCATCCCCCGCAGATTCGTTTCGAGGATGTCGAGGTCCAGAAGCAGCGCCGGGGTCGGCAGATCGTGGATCGTGTTCATGCCGGGGAAGATACTACCGGTCCGGCGCGGCTGTCACCCGGCTCCTTCCCGCCGGCGAGACTCCGGAGACGGCACCCACTGGCCACGTCCCGGACGGAAGCGCATCGTGAGAGACGCGTTCACTATCGCCCGCTGTGACGATCGCCCGGCACGACTCGTCTTTCCGGTGGAGCGTTCCGTTCGCGGCGGCGATCGGCTGTTCCCGATCAGCTGGCAATCCTGCAGAGGAGTCACGTGCTGGGGGCAAAGGCGACGCAGCAGACCGATGCCGAACTGGTGAGGGATTCCCTGGCCGGGTCGGAGGCGGCATTCGGTGAGATCGTCCGGCGCTATCAGGACCTCCTGTACCGCCATGCCGAGCGCATGAGCGGAGGAGTCGATGAGGCGGAAGACATCGTGCAGACGTCGCTGATCAAGGCATACCGGAATCTGGAAAGCTGCCACAATCCGAATCGTGTCGGCGCCTGGCTTTTCCGGATCACGGCGAACACCTGCAAGGACCACTTGAAAGGTCGGAGAAGGAACCGGTTGTCGCTCGAGGACGTGCCGGCTCTAGAGGCGGAGGTCGGCGATCCCGTGGACACTCTGGACCGGAAGGGAATCCAGGCCAGAATCGACCTCGCCCTTCACCGGCTTCCCCTGGAGCATCGGGAGGCTTTCGTGATGAAGCACATCGAAGGGCTCTCTTACCAGGAGATGGGAGCAATCCTGGGTGTGTCGGTGCCGGCCCTGAAGATGCGCGTACACCGCGCCCGCGATGGACTGCAGGAGCTGCTGGAGGACTTGAAGTGAATGAGATCGATCCGAGAATACAGGCGTATCTGGACGGAGAGTTGCGGCTGGAGGATCTTCCCGCCGGTCTCCGAGATCGTGCGGTGGAATGGGACCGGCTCTTCGGCGTGATGTCGCGTTCCGCACCCGCCGGCGCACCCGCAGGGTTCGAGACCCGGGTTCTCGGAGCGATTCGGGAATCCGCATCTCTCGAAGAGACCTCGAGAGGGGATCGGACCGCGGCTCGACCGGGCTGGCTGGAATGGGCCGTGCGTCCGCGATCGGTGCGGGTGTCGCCGCTCGCGGCGCTCGGTATGGCCGCCGCGCTGGTCCTGCTGGTCTTGCGCCCCTGGTCCGGCACGGGATCGCTTCCGGACCAGGGAGTGCCGGCGGGTAGCGTATACGTACAGTTCGTCGTGGAGGCGGAGGCCGCGGAGTCCGTCCACCTGGCGGGAGATTTCAGCGAGTGGCAACCCTCCATCGCACTCTCCGATCCCGACGGAGACGGAGTCTGGTCGGGGAGAGTGCCCCTCGAGCCCGGTGTTCACGAATACATGTTCGTGATCGACGGATCGGAATGGATCTCCGATCCGAACGCAGCCGTTTCGCGCGACGACGGGTTCGGGCGGCAGAACTCCCTGCTCGCCGTGTCCGAGATCTCCGGGACGTGACGGGGGCGAATCCCGGGCGCATCGCGCGGTCTTTCTCAGCCGTCCTGATCGCGACCGGGCTCTGCTTCCCCGGGAGCGCCCGGTGCCAGCGAGGCAACCTCATCCTCGACGGCGGGTTTTCCTACTCGCTGCCCCCGGCCTCCGTATCGGCGGAGTCCACGCCCTACCTTTTCCTCGGCGGTCGCCTCGGCTTGCCTCTCGGCGATCGCGCGACGTGGTCTTTCTCCGGCTCGACGGGCTTGAGCCTCATTTCCGAGGGCTCGAGCTGGGTTTCCCTCGGAACGGCGGCCGAGGGTTCGATCCCGGTCGCCGGTCCGTTCTGGCTGGACCTGGCGCTCGGAGGCGAGGTCTTCTCGATCGGGGAGCCATATCCTTACGATGGCGGGCTCCTCGAAGCCGAGCCGGCGGCTCGAATCGAGCTGGGGGCGACGACCGTGCGTCTCGTCGGTCGAGGCGCGATCGGTCGATCGCGAATTCCGGTGAACCGTGGGTCCGACCTCGTCACGGATCTCTGGTCGTGGGGCGGTCGACTGGAACTGTGGCACGGCTTCTCGGCGGTCGAGCCTCGGCTTCGTCTCGAGGCCTACACGGCCCCGCAGGGAGATTACTACGGCGTCGGCGGGGGCGTGCGACTGGCCGTCGGTGGGAGTCTGTGGGACCTGGACCTCGGCCTCTGGGAAACCCCGAGCGGGTCGGAGTTCCTTTTCTCGCTCGGACTCTTCCTGCCTCTCGGTCCTGACCTCGCGATGCGCGCCAACGGGGGCCGATATGCTCCCGATCCACTCCTGGACACACCCGCGGCGGGCAGCGCGGGCGCTTTCCTGTCGTGGACCGTGACGAGGTTCGGAGGCGAGGCGCCGCCATTGTACCGGATCGAGGAAGGTGCGCCGGCGAAAGTGCGATTCTACGTGCGGGCTCCGGGCGCGACCGTGGTCGAGCTGGTCGCCGACTTCCGTGAATGGGAGCCGCTGGCGATGCTCGAGGTCGACGATGGCTGGGCGATCACGGTTCCCGTGGAGCCGGGCATCCACCGGTTCGGCTTCCTGGTCGATGGAGTGTGGTACGTGCCCGACGACGCCCGGGGGCGAACGACCGACGAGTGGGGACGTGAGCAGAGCGTGCTCGTGGTCACCGAACCGTGACCCCGACGGCCCGGGGTTCGTCTTTGGAGTGAACGCCCGCTCAGACCGGGCACTGTACTACGGACAGGACGGTATCGAGATGTCAGCATCGGCGAAGATATACCGGATCGGGATTCTGGTTCTGCTCACGATCGCGGTGGGCCTCCTCCCGAAGGCGAGTCCGGTCATCGGCCAGGAAGCCGGCGCACCGGACTCGGAACGCACGCGTGAGAGGTTGCGGGATGCGTTGCCGCCCGGCGACCTGGACCGGATTCGCGAGATGGCCGGCGAGCTGGGTCGGGAAGGGATTCCGCCTCAGCTGATCCGACGGAAGGCGATGGAGGGAATCGCGAAGGGCGTTCCGCCCGATCGAATCGTCGGGGCGCTGGAGGACTACTCCCACCGGCTTCGGGAAGCGAACGGTCTGCTCGCCGCCGGTGGCATGGAGCGGCGGGATGGCGCGAGCCTCGTCGCGACCGCGGAGGCCGTACGCCGTGGCGTATCTCCCGAGGCGATCCGGAGTCTCGCCGGTGAGGCCGCCGGACGTGGAAATCGCGGCCTGGCGGTGCCCATGCTCGTGCTGGGTGATCTGGCCGAGGCCGGCGTGCCCGCCGACCAGGCTCTCGAAGCGGTCCAGGAGGGGATGCGGAGAGGAACCCCGGAGCAGGGGATGCTCAACTTCTCGGCAGCGGTCCGTCGTCGAATCCGAATGGGTGAGGACCCGGCCGCGGCTTTCGATCAGGTCCGTGTCCGGGCCATGGAACGGATGCGGAATGATCCGACGGGAGCGGGAGTTCCCCCGGGCTACGATGGGCGTCAGCGGCCGCGCAGTGCGTCGCCCGTCCCCCCGGGTAGCGAGCCGCCTCGGGGAGCGGATGGAGGGATGAAGCGGCCCGGTCCGAACTGAGTTCTTCCGCAGAATCCTCGCGGGGGCGTTCCGTGCTGGCGCGCGGAGCGCCCTTCGCATATCTACCAACCGCGATTCGATGAACGTTCCCTGGACGCACTCGCGGAGCGAACCCGACATGGCATGGCTCAACAGATGGCCGACTGGCGCCCGCCGCGCTCCTTCCGGGACTCCTGTCCGCTGCCTCCAGCTCGGATTCGCGGCTCTGCTGATCCCGTCGCTGCCGGGATCGGCCCGCCCGATCGATGGATTCTCGGCCGGCGGATCACCCGATCCTCCGCGTGTGATCCTGTTCATCGCTGACGGGACGGGTATCGGACACTGGACCGCCGGCGTGCTGGCTGACTCGTCGCTTTCGCTCTGGCGTTTTCCGGTCACCGGACTCGTAGACACCCGAAATGTCGAAAAGAAGATCACCGACAGCGCCGCGTCGGCGACGGCGTACGCCACGGGCGTTCTGACCTTCAATCGGTTCATCGGAGTGGGACCCGATTCGGTTCCGCTCGAGACGATCATGGAGCGGGCTGCCCGCCACGGCATGGCCACCGGGCTCGTGGCGACTTCCAGCATCGTGCACGCCACCCCTGCCTCTTTCGCCGCCCACGTGACCGACCGGGGGGAGTACGAGGAGATTGCCGCGCAGATGGCCGCATCGCCCGTCAACGTCCTGCTCGGTGGCGGGAGGGCCTACTTCGATCCGGCGCTGCGCGAGGATGGAGAGAACCACCTGATTCCCTTGGCACAACGCCGGCAGTGGGTGACGAGTGTGGCCGAACTCTCGGAGGTCGCGGGTTCGGAGGCGCCGGGACTCGTCGGACTGTTCGCGGAGAACGCGATGCCGGCCGCCGACGAGCGACGCAGCCCGACGCTCGCTGAAATGACGAGCGCAGCCCTCGCCGTGCTGGACCGGGATCCCGACGGTTTCCTCCTCGTGGTGGAAGCTTCCCAGATCGACTGGCTGGCCCACGACAATCAGACATTCTCTCGGGTCGCCGCCGAAGTGCTCGACTGCGACGCGGCGATCAACGTCGCTCTCGAGTATCTGGACCGGCGATCCGATGCCCTGGTGATCGTCGCCGCCGATCACGAGACGGGTGGAATATCCGTGCTGGAAGGGGAAAACGGGTGGAGGCTCGGCTTTTCGACGGGCGGTCATACGGCCGATCTCGTGCCGATTTTCGCGGCCGGCACCGGGGCGCTCGACTTTTCCGGCCTGCACGCGGTCGACGAGGTCGGACGGCTCCTCGCCGCGAGGGTGGTCCCTCGTGAGGCGTCGATCACCGATTGAGATGCCGCACGTACCGTCGCGATTGAGGCGAGACTGCATCGCAGGTATCTTCCCGCCGCAAGCCACAAGGCCCGGTCCGGGATGTCCGTTCCGGCCGAACTGAACCAGTCGCACGAATCGGGGGGAGTCGTTGAGCGAGAGTCTCAGGCCGGTCTACCTGGCCGGTACCGGGCACTATCTGCCCACCCAGGTCGTAACGAACGCGAAGCTGTTCGAAATGTCTTCGGTGCGAGCGGCGTTCGACGTCGAGAAGGCACGCGGAGCCTTGCGGGGCATGGAGCCGGAAGAGGTCGCTGCGCTCGACGAGGTCGAAGTCTTCGACCGGTGGGCGATTCAGCTGACCGGGATCGCCGAGCGGCGCATGTTGCCGGACACGCCGGATGCCAGTACCGAGGCGATGCACGTTCACGCGGGCAACGCCGCCATCGAGCACTCGGGAATCGACCGGGGCGGAATCGATCTGCTTCTCGCGGCCTCGCTCACGGCACGGGAGGACGTCCCGAACGCGGCCTGCACGATCGCCGCCGGGCTGGATCGGCCCGACCTGCCGGGCTACGTGATGAACTCCGCCTGTGCGGGATTCCTGCACGCGCTGGCCAGCGCATACGCTTTCGTCGCCTCCGGCGCGGCCGATACCGTACTCGTGACGGTGGGCGACGCACTGACGCGGATCACGAACTGGCACGATCCGAAGGTGTCGGTTTTGTTCGGGGACGGCGCCGGCGCCGCGATTCTGACGGCGCGACCCTCCGCCGGCCGCCTGCTGGGGGCCCCGGTGCTCGCGGGCGAATACTCGCCCGACCACCTGAACATCACGGGGCTCGGGTGGGGTGATCCGTTGGGTCCGGAGCATCGGCTGAGCATGGCGGGTGGCGCGAACGTTCTCCGGCAGGCGATCCGCACCATGCAGGATGTCGCCGACCGGGCTCTCGAGAGGACTCCCCTGGAGTGGGACGACATCGATGTCGTGGTGCCGCACCAGGCGAACGAGCGAATCACCCGCGGACTGGAGAAGTCCCTTCAGTTGAGCAAGGGCAGGGTGCTTCACAGGATCCGGAAGCTGGGAAACCTGTCGGCATCGACGGTTCCCATCGTTCTGGACGAACTGCTGCGTGGCGAGCACGGTGAGCTGCAGGATCCGACCCGGATCGTCCTCACCGCCGTAGGAGGCGGCTACGCGAGTGGTGCCGCGATCCTGGAGTGGTCGCCGCCGGACGGCTGATTCCGGTTCTTCGTCCGGATCCACCGATCGGCCGACGTCAGCCGGCCGGGGCCACCGTGACCGAGAGGATCTTGGGAAGGTGGGAGGCCACGAGGGCCCAACGGAAACCATCGGAGCTCGCATAGAGGTGCCCGGTCGCGGTGCCGAAATATACGCCGCACGGGTCACGTCCGTCGGTGGCGAGGGCCTCTCGCAGGACGGTCACGTAGGCATGTGCCTGGGGCAGTCCTTCCGTCCGGGCCTCCCAGGTTCCGCCGGCATCCCGAGTCTCGTACACCCGTAGCCGGGCACCGCAGGTCACGCGGAGGTGACTGGACTCCTCCGGGATCACCCAGGCCCGGTCCGGATCGGCAGGGTCGAGCCCGACCACGTACCCGAAATCGCTCGGCAGGCCGGCGGTGATTTCCACCCAGCTCTCTCCCCGGTCGTCGCTCCGATAGGTGCCGCAGTGATTCTGCTGATAGAGACGTGCCGATGCTGACGGGTGTGCGCGCAGGCAGTGCACGCATTGTCCGGATTCCGGGAGTGGGTCCGGCAGGAACTCGGCTCGTACGCCCCTGTTGATCGGCCTCCACGACTCACCCTCGTCGTCCGATCGATAGCAACCACCGGCCGAGAGGGCCACGTAGATGCGACGTTCGTCCTCCGGGTCGGCCTGGATGGAATGAACGGCCAGTCCGCCCTTGGCCGGTTGCCAGGTGGCGCTCGACGGGTGGCGCTCGAGAGACTCCACCCAGTCCCAGCTGTCTCCGCCGTCGTCCGAGCGGAACAGACCCGCCGGCTGCACCCCGGCCCAGACTCGCCGCGGCCGGTGTCCGGGACCCGCCGCAACGTGCCAGATTGCCTTGACTTCGCGCTCCAACTCGGACGGATACCGGGGACGCGCCGTGACCGGGTGCCAGCTCCGGCCGCCGTCGTCGGTCCGATGAATGTGCGTTCCCCAGACCTCGTGTCGGACCGCCGCCCAACCGGTCTGCGGATCGCGAGGGTCGAGCACGGCATGATAGACCTCGTACCCCTCGATGAACGGCCCTTCGATCTTCCAGCGCCGACGTCCGGGATCGGACCCGGCGACGAAGAGCCCCTTCCGAGTGCCGACCAGGAGCCGCACTCCGCTCACGCGAACCACTCCGTCAGGGGCAGCAGGCGGATCTCCTCTCCCGCGGAGATCCGGGTCCGCTCCTCCGGGATGATCGCGAGCGCATCGGCGGTGACCATGGATCGAAGAATGCCCGAGCCCTGAGGGCCCGTCAGCCGGGCCTCGAGCCCCGATTCACCCTGTTCCAGGCGCACGCGGAAGAAGTACGTCAGGCCGCCGGGAGAGATCATCTCTTCCGCGGCCCGGGCCCGGATGGTCAGCGGCCGAAGCCGACCTTGCCCGGCGAGGGCTCGGAGGGCGGGGCGCACGAACTGGTGAAATGTGACCATCACGCTCACCGGGTTTCCCGGAAGCCCGAACACCGGGCGCCCGCGGAGTACCCCGAAAGTGATCGGGCTGCCCGGTCGCATTCGCACCCGCCAGAACCCGTGCTCGAGGCCGAGCGCGTCGAGCGCGGACTTGACGTGATCATGGTCGCCGACGCTGACCCCCGCCGACGTGATGAGTGCATCGAAGGGCGGCGCCTGTTCGATCTTGCGTCGAACCGCGTCCGAATCATCGGGAGCGATTCCGAGCCTCAGCGGTATCCCCCCTGCCGATCGAATCAAGGCGGCGAGTCCGTACTCGTTCGAGTTCATGATCCGCCGTCCCGCGAGCACCTCGTCCAGCTCGTCGAAGTCCGCGAGTTCGTCTCCATTCGAGAGAATGGCGACACGTGGCGCGGCGCGTACCTCGACCTCCGGCCAGGCCATCGCGGCGAGCGATCCGATGACGGACGGCGTGACCTCGAGCCCCGAGGGCAGAACCGTCTCCTCGCGACGGAGATCCTCACCGGCTTGCCGGATGTTCCGGCACGCGTCCGAATCGTCCCGGATCCGGACGCTTCCTTCTCTGCCCCCGTCCGTGTGCTCGATCCGAATCACGCCCGAAGCCCCCGCGGGAACGGGCGCGCCCGTCATCACCCGCACGGCCGTCCCGGAAACCAGAGGTCCCCTGGGAAAGGAACCCGCCGGAACGTCATCGGACACGGGGAGCTGGACGGGCGCTTCCGCGGTAGCGCCCATCACGTCCTCTGCGCGGACCGCGAATCCGTCCATTGCGCTGTTGTTCCAGGGCGGGTGGTCCACGCGGGATGCGACGTCCGCGGCGAGCGCACGGCCGAGCGCTTCTCCGAGCGGCAGCCGCTCGGGCGGAAGCGGAGTACAGGCCGCGAGCACTCGCTCGAGAGCTTCGTCCACGGACAGCCAGTCCGGTCTCGGCGACTCTTCGCGGTGATCGGGGTGCATCAGGGGACATCCCGGTAGGCGGGCCAGCCGGCTGCGACGGGCCGACGATACAGCGCGAGTTGCTCGATCAGGAGATCCTCCAGCGCCACCGCCACGTCACCGGGCGAATCGTAGCCGTTGAGGATGAGCGAGAAGACCAGCGTCTCGCCGGCTCCGTCGCGCAGATAGCCGGACAGCGCCCGGACCGACGACAGGGAGCCGGTCTTGGCTTTCACGTTGCTTTCTCCCGGTGTGCCGAGCAATCGTCGGCGCAGCGTTCCGTCGACGCCCGCGACCGGCATCGCAGCCTCGAAGATCGGGAAGTCGGGGTGCCGCCACATGGCTCGCAGCAGCCGTACCATCGCGTTCGGCGTCAGATTGTTGTATCCCGACAGACCCGATCCGTCGGCCAGCGAAACCGCTCCCGGCTCGATGCCCCAGGCGGCGAGCGTCTCCTCTACGACCTCGATCCCGGCTTCGGCCGAACCACCGTCACCCGCCTCCCGTCCGAGGGTCCGGAGCACGGTCTCCGCGACCTGGTTGTCGGAGGGTTTCAGCATGTCCGCGATCACCTCCGAGAGTGGCTCCGAGCGAAACTCCGCGGTCCAGCCGGGCGCGGATGGACCTTCGAGCCCGGCAGCCCTTCGCACCGTGCCCGACACTTCGATCCCCCCGTCCGTCAGGCGATCGGAGAGATAGTCGAGCAGGTAGAGCGTCGGATGCGGCGTCGCGAGGTAGAGAGGTACGGAATCGGGACCGACCGGCACCCATCCTTCGAGGCGCACGTCACCGCCTTCCTGTGGCGGAAGAAAATGGAGTCGGATCTCCGATCCGGGCGCTCCCGTGCGTACCCGGTTGTCGATCGGAAGCGGGGGGGATGCGCCACGCAGCTCGATCCGTGCCGCGTCTCCGAGCTCGCGGCCCGGGATGAGCCATGCCCGCACGGTATTGGGGTGAAGCTGCAGTCCGCTGACACCGGCAGCCCATCCGCCGAACAGGTCGTCCCACATCCACCCCTCGCCCCACTGTCCCTCCTCGAAGACCCGGTCGTCACCCACCAGGTCACCGTCGATCCGACGGATCCCGGCATCCCGGAGGCTCTGAATCCAGCCGGAAAGATCCGTGCGGGACAGGAGCGGGTCCCCTCCGCCGACGACCCACAGATCACCCGCGAGGACACCGTCACGCACGGGCCCGTCGGCGACCAGACGGGTGGTCCATCGATGGTCCGGTCCGAGCGCATCGAGGGCGACGGCGGCCGTCACGATCTTCGTGTTGCTCGCGGGAACGAACCGCTTCTCGGCCTCGTTCTCGAACAGGACCTCACCGGTCTCGGCGATCTGAACGGCCAGGCCGACGTGGGCCCGCACCAGTGCCGGATCGTCGATGATGCGTTGGAGGCTCTCGGCGAGGTCAGCCGCCGAAGCGGAGACCGGTGCCGACGGCGCGCCGCTAACGACGGCCGTGGACTCCTGCCCGAGCAGGATGGACCCGGAGTCGAGGACCAGAAGCGCGAGTGAGGCCTTCAACAGGCGGACCCAGCGGTCCTCCCTACTGTCAGGTCGATTCATCTCGGTCGTCCATGGGTGAAGTTGTTCCGTCCGGTGTCTCGTTCAGAAGGCGTTCGGCGAGGTCTCGGTCCTCGGGTCGATTGACGTTGAGAAAGATGCGGGCCGGGTCCCCGAGACCGCGAACCGTCTCGAAGTCCACGATGCGCACGGGTACTTCGTCGAAGAAAGAGACAATGGCCCGGTGGCCGGAATCGAGTGCCTTTCGAATCGCCGCACCGGTGCCGGTGCCGTACGCAGCGCAGAGTGGCTCGAATCCGCGCGGTCCCGCGCTGGCGGGAACCACCACACCCGTGTCATCCGCCTCCTCTGCAAGCCGAACGAGGAGAGAGGAGGAAAGAAACGGCATGTCGCAACCGACCACGAGCGCAGCTTCGTGGCCCTCGTCCTCCGCCCAGCGGACGGCCGTGAGAATCCCTCCGAGGACGCCCATGCCCGGTAGCCGATCCGGTCGAATATCGATCCCGACGTTCCGGTAGGGGCCGGGTTCGTTCGCCACGATCACGCAGCGGGCGACAGCCGGTGCCAGAGCCCTGCTCGTTCTCTGCAGGATCGTCTCACTCCCGATGCGTGCCAGCGCCTTGTGCGAACCGAACCGCCGATTGGCTCCGCCCGCCAGGATCACACCGAGTACCCCGCCGCGCTCCGCCATCAGAAGGTCCCGTAGCGAATCGGTGTCTCTCGGCGAGCGCGTCCCACGATCGAGACACCCGCCCCTCCGGCGATCTCCACCGCGAGGCTCGTCGGGACCGAGATCGTGGCGGCCGCCCCGACCCCGGCCCCCGCGAGTTTGGCGGCGATCGTCGCCGAGATGCGGCCCGAGAGCAGCAGCACCGAAGACCGGGCGAGCGTTCCTTCCCGGAGAGCCGCCCCCACGAGCTTGTCGACGACGGCACTGCGGCTCACATCCTCGACGACATCCCGGAGAGCGGCCTGGCTCACGAGCCCGCCCGTGTGAAGGCCACCGCCATGCTCCTGCTTGAGGCGTGTCCGGTCGAACATCTCCGTGAACAGCTCCTGCAGCCGGGACGGGTGCCCGAGCAGAGCTTCGAGGGACGGGTCACCTGCCGGTCCCATCACCTCGCCCCGATTCGGATGGCGAGCGACCGGTACCCGGGGATTCTCCGGGAAGGGAAGCGAGGGCGCGGGTCCGACCTGCCGCATTCGTGACGAGAGGGCCTCACGGACCCGCGATTCCGACCGGAAGCGGACGAGTACCCGTCCGGGCGAGATCGAGTCGAAACCGTCCACCGCGGCCGGTCCCTCGATCAGACCTTCCAGAAAGAGCCATCCCAGCGCGAGGTCCTCGCGGCGTTCGGGCGTGCAGAGCCAGCGTGCCAGGCACGTACCGTCCGGGAATTCGAGTGCTACGACGGACTCGGGTGGGGCGGGTGCGACATCGGTGGCCATCAGAAGTAATACGAAAGCGTGGCGCTGAGCTCGAGGTTGTTGGTCCAGAATGACTCCTTCGGCGCCTCCACACCGCTGGCGGAAAAGTTCGGGAGGTTGGTGGGAGGAAAGAGGAACGCTTCGGGCGACTTGAATCGCCAGATGTGGTCGCGGAACTCGGCGCCGAGTCCCAGCCGATCGGAGATGTCCCACTCGACGCCGACTCCGACCCCTATCGATGGAGTGGTGCCGATCTCGAACCGGTAAAGGTCCTCTCCCGGTGCTGCAAATTTGCTCGAGACCTCCTCGCTCAGTCCCTGGAGAATTCCCCCGCCGAAGAGCAGATAAGGCTGAAGCTTCTTCACGGAGCGCGCGCCGGTGAGAGCGAGCTGTACGTACACCTCCGCGAGCAGCCAGCTGGAGTTCGTGGTGTCCACGATCGCGGGCCTGGGCTCCCGCGGGTCGGTCACGTACAGGTCGGACGAGCCGTAGCCGAGACCGACTTCGAAGGTCAGCGGGCTGCTGATCCGAACCCGGAACCGTCCGCCCACGACCGGCGAAGAGCCCGGCCCCTGGTCGAGGTTGCCCCGCGAAGTGAAGATGTACCCCGCGTAGGGCCCGGCGCGCATCGAACGGTCGATCCAGCGGTAGGAGGACTCGATTCTCTCCTCCTGCGCGGTAGCGGCGGACGGTGCGAGAACGGCTGCCAGGCCGCAGATCGTGACCACGAGTCGAGCCGGAAGTCGGGTGAGATTCAAATCGTCAGTCCGTTCGCGGTTTTTTGTTGACACTCGTTGAACGCGCCATCCATATTCCGACGCGAGATTCTCAGGCCCCCCTGCGGCTGAGAGCCGGGGGCCTCCTCAACGGCTTGGAGGTCCGGTTGCCGGCCGGCCCAATGTAGAGGCGGCGCATTGCCTTTTCCAGATCGTCCTCCGACGCCGGCGCACCGAACGTGGCTCGGTGTGCTGGTGCCCCTGTGCCTCCTGATACCCGCGTCCCTGCAAGGTCAGTCGGTGCGACTGACCGTGCCCGAGGAGAACTTCCGCAAGGACCCTGCGGTCGTGGCGGGCAACCGTCTGGCCACAGTGCTGGAAGGGACCGTCCTCGATCTCGTGGGTCGCCGGGGACGGTGGAATCGGGTCACGCTGGAAGGATGGATCTGGAAACCCTCGGTGGCTTCCGACACGCGGGACGGCATGGACCTGGTGGTCTCGAAGCCGGGTGGAGAGAACCTGCGGGAGCGGCCCGATGCGGGGTCGCGGCGTGTCGCGATCCTCGAACGGGGGATGCTGCTGGACAGCCTCGAGACCAGCGGAAACTGGGTTCGGGTTCGAAGAACGGCGTGGATCTGGTCGGAATCTGTCACGGAAACGGCGGTGGCCGACGCGACCGATCCGCCGCCTTCGAGGGCGCGGGAAGAAACGATGCCGGCTCCGGGTGAGGAAGGCCTCGATCCGACCGGGACCGGAGCTCCTTCCGGAACCACGCTGCCCGACCGCCTCGTGATCGACGAGTCGCCGGTGATGCTTCTCGTGTCGCCGGAGGGAGATACGCTCGCCACGCTCAACGCCGGGGCCGACCTGTCGGTCCTCGATCGGCGGGGCGAATGGGCCCGCGTCCGGCTCGAAGGTTGGATATGGGAGCCATCGACCCTCCCGGCCGACTCTGCCGCGGCCTCCGATTCGCTCACCGCCTCCGACCTCCGGTCCAATCCCGCGCAGTACGTCGGGCGTCGCGTTCGCTGGACCGTGCAGTACGTTTCGCTCGAACGTGCCGAGACGGTGCGAACCGACTTCTACGAGGGCGAGCCGTTCATCCTCGCCCGCCCGGAGGACCGGTCTCAGGGCTTCGTTTATATCGCGGTTCCTCCGGAGCTTCTTGCACAGGTTCAGGAGCTCCGGCCGCTGCAGATGATCGAGGTGCTCGGTCGGGTGAGGACGGGCCGTTCGGCACTGATGGGTGTTCCGATCCTGGATCTGCTGGCGATCCGTTGAGTCGATGAGAGAGCGATCCGTGTCACTTCGCGACGCCGGCCGGGGACCGGCCGGGGCATCCGATGCCGGCAGCCGGGACACGCATGTCCGCCGGCCGTTCCCGATCGATCGCGCGGTGTACTGGACTCCGAAGCGAAGCGAGGCCCCCGGGCCTCCCACCCCCGATGGTCCCTACGAGTTCGTGATCCAGCGTGAAGCTCTGGCGGCGATGTTCCGTCACGTATCGGGCGATGCCAGAGAGTCCCGGTTCGGATTCCTGCTCGGGAGATTGCACAGGTGCCCGTTGACCGGCCTGCACTACGCCGTCGTCGATACGGTGCTCCCCGCCGCTGAAGAGTTCGCGGAGGATGCGCCCGGGGCCTACCTGCTCCGCGCATGGGCGGACGCACAGCCTGAATTCCGACGGCACCCCGGTGTCCTGCTTGGCTGGTATCATAGCCACCACCTGCTCGGTCTCCTGCTCTCGGAAGGGGACGAGGACGCGAACCGCAGGTACTTCAGTGAGCCCTGGCAGAGCTGTGTGCTGTTCGTTCCCGACGATGCCCGACCCCTGGGCTGCCTGTTCCGACCCGGCATCACCCGATCGGCCCGGGAGCCGCTGAGCCCTGAGCCGTTCTGGGAGCTCCCCGACGAAGACGAGCCCGGTGGCCGCTCTGCCCTCGACTGGACCAATTATGAGACCCGAACGGCCGAGGCGGTCGATGGCCTTCCAGCTCCGGCAGAGGTAGGACAGGGAGGCCGCTCCCCCGGTCGCCCGGAGCCCGCGACGGCACGTCCCGGGTCACCGGGCGCAGAAAAGGCCGGCGACCTGCCTCGCTCGATCGTGATTCCCTCCGAGACGGACGAGCTTCGACCCTTCGCGCCCCGTGGCAGACGGATCTCCTGGACGACGCTCTTCGCGATGATCGCGATCCTCGCGCTGATCGGCACCGTTATTGCCGTGGGCATGCGGTCCGAGCCGACACCCCAGGTGACACGGCCGATGACGGAGCGGCCGACCCGTCCCGTCGTTCCGCCGGAGATCACGCGTTTCGGCGAAATCGCGGCCGAGTTGCGCCGCGGGATCGACCGGTACGACGAGCGGGCGCGCGATTTCGACCTGGGCCGGATCGGGTGTGATCTGTTGACCACGGGCTACGGTACGGTAGATGAGTCCTTCATCCGGCTCGTGGCGATGAGAGCGCAGATCGATCCGCAGGCCGGGTCCGAGGTGACGAGGGAATTCGACCAGCTCTCGGAGGAGGTGGACGACGTGAACGGGCACTTCGATGCCTCGGGATGCCCGAGGCCGGAATGAGGCGAATCGCGCACGCCCCATCTTTTTCGCTTCTCGCGGCCGTTGTGCTGCTGGTCATCGGCATGGCGCCCTTGCCACTCCTTGCCCAGGACCGGACACCTCTCCAGAAGAGCGAAATCGTCCGACTGCTCACAAGCGGGACCTACTCGGCGCCCGAGGTGGCGACGATCATCCGGCAGAACTGCCTGTCCTTCAATCCGACGACTCGCGATCTCACGGATTTCCGGGCTCTGGGCGCCGATCAGGCGATCCTCGACGAGATCGACCGGTGCAGGAGAGAGGCGCCGGTGCAGACCGGTGTCTCCGCCGCAGGGATCGATGTGCGCCGGGCGAGCTGGGGCGCACAGGCCGGAGGAGAGGCCACGATCATCGCATTCCTCCTCGCGGGAGGGACGCCGGTTCAGGGAGAGCGGCTGGTCCTGGCGGGCGCGGCGTCGATCGAGGGCGGGACGGGCCTCGATCCGACGGCGGTCACGGGAGAAGACGGCCGGGCCGTCTTCTCGTTCAGCGCGGGTACGGCAGCCCGAGGCTACGACCTCGTGGTACGTTCGCTGGATCTGCCGAGTCGCCCGCCCGCCGGGACGCGACTGCAGGTTTCTTCGGGCGCACCGGCGATCGTGGATGCCGACGAGGGCCTGCTCGATCCGGCGGCGGGCCCGATCGGGCTCAGGCTGGTCGTGCGGGACGCGTGGGGAAATCCGGTGCCCGGCGCGCCGCTCGTGCTCCTGGCGGGTGATGACGATGGTACCGTCCTTTTCGAGGGCGCCGCGCGGGAAGACGGCAGCCTGACCGTGCGTCTGCCGGAGGCCGCCCTCGAGGATGTGCCCCGGGTGACGGTTCGCTCGGGCGATACGCGTCTGGCCGCGCTGGCCGTGGCGCGTCCGCAAAGGGCGGGCTCGATCCTGGTCATCTCCGGCGGGTCGCAGGTGGCCGAACCGGGACAGGTGCTGCTCGAGCCGCTGGTGATCGAAGTACGGGACGGCGAAGGCGCTCCGGTTCCCGGAGTCGCGGTTCGACTTTCAGCGAGTGACGGAGATGTAACCCCCGAGCGAGCTTCGACAGACTCGGACGGCCGCGTGGAAGCGGTGATACGGCTGGGCGCGGAGGGCACCGAGACGAGGGTTCGCATCGAGACGGCATCCATCGAGCGCGAGATCGTCTATTCGGCCCTCCGGGGCGGACGGTCGGTGGCGGAAGTCGAGGCGGACCTGGACGAGGCCGACCGACTGCTCGCCGCGGGAGATATCGCCGCGGCCCGCGCTCTTTATGACGAGGTGGCCCGCTACGATCCACCGAACCGTCGCGCGGCGCTCGGCAGGACTCGCGCGGCGCTCGCCGCGGGTCAGGCCGGAGAAGCGGCAGGCTGGGCGGAATCGATCCTCGAGCGTGACCCGGAAGACGCGGAGGCATGGCTGGAACTGGCGAACGCGCGCCGGGCCCTGGAGGACGGGGACGCGGCTCGTTTCGCGTATGAACAGGCGCTGCTGCTGGATCCGGGTCTCGAAGAGGCGGATGCGGCCCTGGCCGAGCTGGAGGGCCGGGCGGTCTCGGAGCCGGTCCTCGCGCTGGAGGCCTGGGGGGGCACGACCGTCGACGACGACCGGGGATTCGTCCTGCCTTACGCCGAGGCCCGGGTCGTACCGGCCTCGTGGATCGAACTGCGGGCGACGTGGGACGACATGCTCGGGCTGCGCACCCCCTTCCTGGTCCGCGGGCGTGACGCGCTTCAGAGCCTGTACGGCGCCGCCGCGCTCCGGTACGGGTCCGATGACCGGTTCGTGACGATGTTCGAGGCCGGTCGGAGAGATCAGCCGGAGCCGGACGATGAGGCGGACGATGTATACCAGACCAGCTGGCGGCTGGAGCAGGCGATCCCGCTTTCCGGTTCGGCGACGCTGCGGCTCGGGGGCTGGCTCGGACGCTGGTACGACCGCGATGACAAGGCCTTGTACGGAGAGGCGCTGTTCGCGCTCGGCTCGGGCCTCGCCCTTCGCCCGATGTTGTCGTGGGCCGACAATGCCGGCTCGAACGTCACGGGCGACGACGGGGAGCCCGGGACCGGCCGGGACCCCGAGTCCGAGATCCGAGGCGGGATCGGGCTCCGGGT
>JARRPS010000012.1:0-27730 GCA_037382625.1 Gemmatimonadota bacterium
GATGATGGAGGGCGCTGAGACCCGGCAGGCGTTCCTCGATCGGCTCGTGGCCATGCTGGCGCCACAGACCGGGGTCTGACGCGGCGTCCTGCACGTCCACGCGGTTTTCCCACGGCCACATCTTGTTCTTTCGGACTCTTCTGCGCTTCTTGTAGTCGCAGCGACCAGGCGCGGAGGGCCCTGACCGAGCTGGGCTTTCACCGCGACGGCCACCTGGAAAGAGGGATCGACCGGATGTCAGACGAGCGTTGGGAGCAGACGACCGAGTGGTTCGAGGAGGCGCTTCGTCGCGAGGGCGCGGAGCGGGAGAACTTCCTCGCATCGATACAGGATCCGGAGCTCGAGGCCGAGCTGCGGTCACTGCTCGCCGCGCACGAGAGTTCCGGGCCGGTCGATGATCTGCTGCAGCACGTGACGGGGCCGGCGGGCGGCAAGAGCGATCGCTTCCGGTCAGGCGATCGGTTGGGCAGCTATGAGATCGTCGAGGAGATCGCGACCGGGGGCATGGCGACGGTCTACCTGGCCCAGGACACCCGCCACGGTCGCCGGGTGGCGGTCAAGGTCCTTCGCCCCGAGCTCGCGGCCTACCTCGGGCCCGAGCGGTTTCTGCGGGAGATGCAGACGATGGCGCGGCTGCAGCATCCCCACATTTTGCCGCTGTTCGATTCGGGCGAGGCGGAGGGGCTCCTCTATTACGTGATGCCGTACGTGGACAACGACACCCTGCGTGACCGGCTGAACACCGAGAAACAGCTGGGCGTCGAGGAAGCCGTCCGCATCACCCGGGAGATCGCGGACGCGCTCGACTACGCGCATCGGCACGGCGTGCTGCACCGGGACATCAAGCCCGGCAACATTCTGCTGCATGAAGGTCGCCCGATGCTGGCGGACTTCGGGATCGCACTGCCCCTCGGACCGGGCGGGCCGGCGCGCACCACCGAGGTCGGGCTGTCACTCGGCACCCCGCACTACATGAGTCCGGAGCAGGCCACCGCGGAGCAGGAGCTCACGCCGAAGAGCGACCTCTATTCCCTGGCCTGCGTGCTCTACGAGATGCTGGCCGGATCGCCGCCCCATGCGGGCGCATCCTCCCGCGAGGTGTTGCAGTCGATCGTCACGGGCCAGGTCGAACCGGTGACGGAACGCCGCCGTTCGGTGCCCTCAAACGTGGCGGCGGCTACGGAGAAGGCCCTCGCGAAGCTGCCGGCGGACCGGTTCGGCAGCGCCCGTGAATTCGCCGCCGCTCTCGCCGACCCGCGGTTCTCGACCGGCGACTTCGCTGCGCGCACCAGGGCGCGAAGCTCCAGGGCCGGTGTCAGCCCGTGGCTGCTGGGCTTCGCGGCCGTCGCCGCCCTCGCCGCGATCTGGGGCTGGATGCGTTCGCCGAAGCCTGCGGCCGTGCTTCCGGTCGCCGAGTTTACCGTCGCCCCGCCCGATTCGACGATGTCCTTCCGGCCCGGGCTGGCTCTCTCTCCCGACGGGCGTCGCCTGATGGCTCTCGTCAATACGGAGGAGGGGTCGGTCCTTTATCAACGCCATGTCGATTCACGGGACTGGCGGCGGATTCCGGGAACGGAGGGAGCGTCGGGACCGGTGTTCTTCTCGCCGGATGGCGACGAGGTCGGTTTCCATGCTGAAGGCCTGCTGAAACGGGTTTCCCTCGATGGCGGTTCTCCGGTAACGATCACGGCAGCCCCCCAGTACTGGGGCGGCAGCTGGGGCAAGGATGGCATGATCGTGTACACGGCCTCCTCCCGGGCGGAGCAGATCGGGTTCGTCGGACTGTTCCGCGTTCCCGCGAGTGGAGGCGAGTCGGAGAGATTGACCTCCACCGATCGAACGCTGGGGGAAATTCAGCATTACCTCCCCCATCATCTTCCCGGCGGGGAATTCGTCCTGTTCACGATCGTCAACGATCTCATCGAAACGCGGCTCGCAGTGGTCTCGCTCGAGACGGGAGAGATCGCGCGTCTCGTCCCGGGGACGTCGGCGCAGTCCACTGCTGACGGACGGGTGGTCTACGTAACGCCGGACGGCCGGGTCGTAACGCATACCTTCGACCCCGAGGCCCTCGTCTTCGTCGGGAACCCTAGGACGATCGCCGAGGACGTGGCGCGCATGGGTGGCACGGCGATGTTCTCGATGTCCCGAACCGGGTCGATCGCGTACCTGTTCGGACCGGCAGGCAGCGACCGACTCGTGCTGGTCGATCGGGCGGGCCAGGCGAGAACGTTGTATACCGTCGGTGGAGGCTCACGGGTACAGGTGCCGCGGTACTCTCCGTCGGGCGACCGGCTCGCGTTCATCGTCAACGACGGAACCGAGTGGCGCGGCGATGTCTGGGTCTATTCGTTTACCTCGGGGACCGCCCAGCGCCTGAGCTTCGAAGGTCCGAGCTCGGATCCGGCGTGGAGTCCGGACGGTGCCCTGATCGGCTACTCCGCCATTGCCGAGGGCGGCGACGGGACGGCGGATCTCTTCGTGCGGGCCGCCGACGGAACCGGCTCCGCGACGATGATCCTGTCGGGTGAGGATGATCTCTGGCAACTGACTTTCACGCCGAATTCAACCGAACCGAAGAAGGCTCTGCTCGATACGGACGTGTTCCATTCGGACCCGGCCCTGTCGCCGGATGGTCGCTGGCTGGCGTACACATCGATGGAGACCGGTTCCGGCCGGATCTACGTCCGCTCGTATCCCGACATGGGCCCCCCCACCGTCGTGTCCACGGGCGGAGCCGAAAAATCGACCTGGTCGGGTGACGGACGCGAGATCTTCTACCGGGCCTTCTCGGGCGCGGAAGCCGGCAGAATCGTGGCGGCGAAGGTGCGGGTCGAGGGATCACGAATCTCCGTGGTCGACCGCGAACCGCTGTTCCGGCTGGGACCGTACCGGGACCACTACAATCGCAATTACGCCCTGCACCCGAGCGGTGAGCAGTTCGTCATGGTAGGGGGAACGGGCGGGACGGTGGTCTGGCGCACGGGGGGTCTCGAGAACGAGCCCTGAACGCCGACGCACCGATCGGGACCGGACGCGTGCCCCTCCGCTACTTTCGCCCTTCCCGGTATGCCGGAAGACCAGGTGCCTTTGCGTCGGAGGCGTGCAGCCTCTCGTACCCGGGGAATATGACCGGACCCATAGCGCCTTCCTGAAACTGGCAGTGCGCATCCTCGAACATTCGAAACAGGGAGAAGCAGAGCTCGATGCGGCGGGCTGGTTTCCTCCCGTCGAACCGGGTCGGGTCTTCCGTTCTCACCTGGAGGATCCAGGCGAGCTCAGGGTGACGATCATTCCGGCCGCGCCGAGCGTCGCGCCGATGGCGCCGTTTGCCGTCCAGTTCCTGGTTCACCGTCCGTACGGGAGTCCGGACCCGGAATCTACGCGGAAGCCCGATCGATCTGAACGGCGGAGAGCCGGTTCAGGGAACTGAGGGAGGGGAGCGTGAGGAAGGTGGCCGATCAAACCACCTCCCTCACGCCCCGGGTTCGTCGAGTGAGACCGGTCAGTCCGTCTGCCGGACCGCCTGCACCTCGAGGTTGATCCCGATGTCGTTGCCGACCAGGATTCCGCCGGTCTCGAGTGCCTGGTTCCAGGTCAGGTCGAAGTCCCGTCGGTCGATCTTCGTCGTGGCGCTGAATCCGATCCGCTCGTTGCCCCAGGGGTCGGTCCCTCGACCCGTTTCGGTGACGGCGAGCTCGACCTCCCGGCTCACGTCCCGGATCGTCAAGGTCCCCGTCACCGCCAGATCGCCTGATTCGAGGCGCCGCACGGCCTTGCTTTCGAAGGTCAGAACGGGATACTGATCGACGTCGAAGAAATCGCCCGATCGCAGGTGCTCGTCACGATCCGAGTTTCCGGTGCTGATGCTCGCTGCCTGCATGACGGCCTCGACCCGCGAGTTCTCCAACGATCCCTCCGGTCCGACGATGACCGTTCCTTCCACCTCTTCGAACCGGCCGCGGACCTTCGCGAACATCATATGAGAGACCTCGAAACCCACCTCGGTGTGCTGCGGGTCGATCTTCCAGGTCGTGGCGTTCAGCGTCGCAGTTCCCGAATCCGTAGTCGTCGTGTTCATTTCAGTTCGTCTCCTCTGCAGTGTTGTTCGTCTAATTGTGTGTGGAAACACTTATCAGGGCCGATATGCAGACCCTGTCGCTGGAATTCGCCCTTATAGTTTCTCGCGCGCCGTTTCCAGCAGATCCGCCAGTCTGCGCAGATCGGTGTCGTCGACATGACCGAGGAACTCGTGATGCATCCGTTGGACCGGCGCGTCCATCTCTGCGAGCCGATCCAAACCGGTCGGAGTGATCCGCGCGGTGACGAACCTCCGGTCATCCGAGTTGCGGACCCGCGCCACGAGTCCAGCCTCCTCCAGCCGATCCAGCAGACGCGTCGCATCCGGAACCGGAGTCAGCATTCTCTCGGTCACTTCGGTCCGGCACAGGCCCTCTGTTCCCGCCCCACGCAGGATTCGAAGCACGTTGTACTGCGTCGGCGTCAGACCGTACGGCTTCAGGCGTTCCGCCACCGCGTGCTCCAGGAGCGCCGCAGTACGGAGAATGTTCAACGACACCTCCTCCTCCGTGCTGGAGAAGGGGGCCGACGCCTTGATCTCTGACTGCAGCTTCGGAACCATGTGATAACAATAATTGTGATAACACACGATGTCAAGAGGGAAGTGGTCGCGCGGGCTGTGACTCCGGTCGGTCACGACTCAACGGCCGGAGAAAGCGTTCAGGCCCGGCAGGGCCCTTCCCTCGAAATCGAACAGGGTCGCGTTCTCCCAGTGAGAATCCACGCCTTCCACGGCGACCCACTCCGGGGCCCAGTAGAAGATGCCTGCGCCCCGGTCTTCCGGAACGGATTCCACGGCTTCACGAACCTCGCTCAGGAAAGCCGCCTGTCCCCGCTTCGTCGGAGCATACCCTTCGTGGAGGTCCTCTTCGGTTCCCATGATGTTGGGGGCTTCGTCCTTCCACTCCATCGTCCAGGGGTAGGACGTTTCGACGACGACGACCTCCTTCTGGTACCGGCTTGCGAGGTCCGAGAGGTTGGTACGGAGTTCCTCCAGGGTGCCGTGCCACTTCGGATAGAAGGAGAGGCCGATGAGGTCGAAATCCAGCTCCCGTTCGACCAGCTGGTCGAAGAAGGCGCGGCCCATTTCGTTCTTGGCCCCATTGTCGAAGTGAATCATGACCCGGGGCGGCGAATCGGGGGCTCCGTCCCTCGCTCCCCGGATCCCGGCCTCCAGCAGCATGGCGAGGCGGTCCCATTGCATCGGCGTATCGAACTCTCCGTCCACACGGCCTTCGGGCCAGAGCATGCCCGGACGGATCTCGTTTCCGATCTGCACGATCTCGGGCGGCGTGCCCTGATCGGAGAGTGCCTGAACGACCGCTCGAGTATAGGTGTACACGCTGTCGGCGAGCACGCCGAACGGAAGCCCCTCCCAGGCCGCCGGCTTGATCTGCTTCTGCGGGTCGGCCCACGAATCGGAGTAGTGGAAGTCGAGCAGGAACACCATGCCCGCGTCGTCGATCCGGCGGGCCATGCCCATCACCTGCTCCAGCGTGTTGTACGGTGCCTCGGGCGTGTGCCACAGCTTGAGACGGACCGCGTTGAATCCGTGATCTGCGAGAATCGCGAGCAGGTCTCTGACACCCCGTTCGTCGGAATAGACGGCCCCGTGATCCTCCAGTTCGGGGAGGAACGATATGTCGGCGCCGACCAGCAGACCGGTCCGCTCGCTGGACGCTGTCTCGCCCGCTTCCGCTCGCGGAGCATCGGTCGCGGAATCCGACGGGGAGCAGGAAGAGGCGACCGACAAGAATCCGAGCGCGGCGAGTGAGGTAAGGAACCGCGCCCATGCAGCCTTGGGCCGAAACATACGGTATCGCTCCGATCAGTGGTTCGTTGCGACAGTTCGAATCGAACTCGCCCGATCTGGAAGAAAGGGGGGCTGCCGAGGTCAGCGCAATGAGATGGTCCGGGTCGGGCCGACGGTCCCCCTCGGGATGGTTCTGAACCGGGGACAGCTACTTCCCGGCCGGCATCGTCAGCACCTGCCCCGCGTAGATCCGACTGCTGCGGAGATCGTTGGCGGCCCGGAGATCGGAAATGCTCGTGCCGTGGCGCTCGGCGATCGACCAGAGGGAATCTCCGCGGCGCACCCGGTACTCCGCGATCCGCTGTTCCTCGGCGGTCGAAGCGAGGCGCGGCTCGACTTCGCCGGCTTCGAGCTTCCGCTCGACATACGCGGCGTACTGCCGGGGAAATACCGCGATGTGATAATGAGGAGGCCGATTCTCTCTCGTGGCCTCGATCACGCCGGCGCCTTCGAGCTGGAGCAGGTTCTTCTCCAGCCAGGAGCGGCAGCGCCGGTTGGTGCTGCGGCGGACGTCCATGGCCATGCCCGTCGGGTGGACCGATCGTGCGGACGCGTTCCGGGGCTGTCGATTGGTGGGCCGGGTCAGGCTCGTGATGACCAGCAGCTCTCCGCACGCCGCATGGTACTGACGGCCCAGCCGTTCGATGAACAACGCGACTTCGGGTCGGGCGTAGGGATGCGAGATGCGCTTGACGTGATAGTCCCCGTTGCTCCGAACCGGGACCAGGAATCCGGCGTTCACGAATCGCTTCACCTGGGCCGTCGAGCGGGTGAAGGTGAAGTCGTGTTCCTTCGCGATTCGGTTCTGCAGATCCACCGACGCCCGGGAGCCCTTCAGACTCTGCGCCAGCGCCTGGTTGCTTGCATTCGTCAACGACGCGATGCCGAATGCAAGAATGATGACGGCCGGTTTCATCACGCTCGATCCTCGAACCGAATTCCCAATCCCCGCATCCCGGGGGCGATACGCTAACGTCCGCGGAGTTCCTGGTCCAGTACGCGGGCCGTTCATTGGCAGAATGCATGCCGGGAGTCGGCCCTCTCTCGTGACTGGAGAGGGGGATCGTGGCGTTCCGGGTTGGCGGTTGTAGATTTGGTCCTCGATCCGTTCCCGATTCCCCCGCATGGAGCATCACGGTGCAGACACTGCTGGCCTGGCTGGTCTTCCTCGTCGCGCTCGCCTGGAGCTTTCTTCTCGGTGCGCTCGCAGGGGTGGGCACCGTGACCGTTTCCCGCCGCTCCACGGATCTCCTGAACGTGGTTCTCGCGGCGCTGTTCATGTTCGGGGGAGCCCTGATGCTCACGGCGAGGCTGGTGCCCGGGCGCTACCTCGTGACGGGCGCGATCGGTTTCGCAGCGGGCATTCCGCTCGCGTTGGTGCTGCGCGCCGGTGACGCGCTTCCTTTCTTCCATGCGGAGAATGCGTCCTTCGAGGAATTCCCGGAGCGCGGGAATGAGGGGACGAAGGCGGAGGGCGATCAGTGAGCGCTGCCGAGTCATCGAGCTCGGACCGGACGACGGGAGGCCACGGCTTCGGGACCGCGCCGGTCTTTCTGGCGTCGATCAGTACGATTCTCGGGGCGATTCTCTTCCTGCGGTTTGGCTACGCCGTCGGTCACACCGGTTTCATTGGGGCGCTCGGGATCATCGCGCTCGGGCACGCGGTCACGATTCCCACCGCGCTGGCGATCGCGGAGATCGCGACCAACCGCCGCGTGGAGGGTGGAGGTGAGTACTTCATCATCTCGCGGTCCTTCGGGCAGAGCATCGGGGGAGCGATCGGGATCGCTCTCTACCTGTCGCAGGCGATCTCGGTCGCCTTCTACCTGATCGCATTCGCCGAGGCCTTCCGACCGCTTTCCCCGCTGATCGAATCGTGGACCGGGATCGCTTTCGACCCGAGGATGATCTCTCTGCCGGGGATCGCGCTGCTGCTCGGCCTGATGCTGACCCGGGGAGCCAGCATGGGGGTGGCCGCGCTCTGGGTCGTGGTGTGCGTGCTGGCGGTGTCGCTCGGCGCATTCCTGCTCGGGCACGCCGTGCCCGGCGCCGCCGCCGAGGCGCCGATCCTGTTCAGCCAGATGTCGGTGAAGGACCCGTTCATGGTCGTGTTCGCGATCGTGTTTCCCGCCTTCACGGGCATGACGGCCGGGGTCGGTCTCTCGGGAGACCTGGCGGAACCTCGGAAGTCGATTCCGCTCGGGATCATGGCCGCGACGGTCGTCGGAATGCTGATGTACGTCCTGGTGGCATGGAAACTGGCCACCTCCGCGCCCACGGAGATGCTCGCCGACACCTCACGGCTGGTCATGGCCGACATCGCCCTGTGGGGACCGCTGATTCCGATCGGTCTGGCCGCCGCCTGCGTGTCGTCCGCCATCGGCTCGATCCTGGTCGCGCCGCGGACCTTGCAGGCCCTGGCCCGCGACCGGATCACTCCGACCGAGCAGGCGACCGAGTTTCTCTCGGCCGGGGTCGGCGAGCTCGGCGAACCGAAGAACGCCACGATCATGACGGCGGCACTCGCCTTCGTGGTCGCCCTGTTCGGGGACGTCGATTTCGTGGCGCGCATCATCTCGATGTTCTTCATGGTCACCTACGGATCGCTCTGCGCGATCAGCTTCCTGGAACACTTCGCGGCGCGACCCAGCTACAGGCCGAGTTTCCGCTCCCGCTGGTACATCAGCCTCGCCGGGGCCGTGATCTGTCTCTTTCTGATGTTCCAGATGGATCCGCTCTACGCCCTGCTGGCGATCGTGGTGATGGCGGTCCTCTACTGGGGCATTCAGCGGTCGATGGATCACGAAGACGACCTGGGCGCGATCTTCCAGGGCGTAATGACCCAGATGACCCGGCGGCTGCAGATCCGGCTGCAGAAGACGCCGCCCGACGAGTGGAGGCCGAGCATCATCACCGTCACCGACCGGACCTTCGACCGCTCGGCGCCGATGCAGATGCTCACGTGGCTCAGTCATCGCTACGGATTCGGGACCTATCTGCACTTCATCAAGGGATTCCTCACCGACGAGAACTACCGGGAGAGCCAGCGGGTGCTCGATCGACTGCTCGAGATCCAGGAGCAGCGACCCTCCGGGGTGTTCGTGGACACGATGATCAGCCCCTCGATGCGATCGGCCCTCGCCCAGACCCTGCAGGCGCCGGGGATCGCCGGGGTGGAGAACAACACCGTGCTGTTCGAGTTCTCGGTGCATGACCCGGCGGCAGTGGTGGATGAGGTCAAGGAAGGTGTGCTCCTGGCTCAGACCACCCGGATGGACTCCCTGGTGCTTCGGCACGGCGATCATCATTTCGGGAATCGTGCTTCGATCCACATCTGGCTCACGTGGCACGACTATCGCAACGCCAGCCTGATGATTCTTCTCTCCTACATCCTGCTCGGTCACCCGGACTGGAGCGAAGCCGAGCTTTCGATCTTCGCCGCGTTTCCCGATACGCAGGTGAAGGAGCGGACGGCGGAACTGATGGCGCTGATCGAGGAAGGCCGGATCGCGATCTCGGGACGGAAGATCAAGGTCTTCCCGACCGACGATCGGATCGATTTCTCCCGGCTCGTCGAGGCCAAGTCGGCGGACGCGGATCTCGTGCTGATGGGCTTCACCGAGAACCGGCTGCGCGCGAAGGGGTCCGAGCTGCTGATGCGGCACCCCAAGCTGAACGAGATTCTCTGGGTGTCGGCGAGAGAGAGCATCGCGATCGAATAGCGCGGCTGGCGGACCGTCGTCCGGGCGAGGTGCATCCTCGCGCCAGGCGTCGAAGCGGCAGGGATACGAAAAGGCCCGGCGCGGATTCGCGCCGGGCCTTCTGCTCTCCGGGCCCCATTGCAGTACCCGGGTTGGCCTCCCGCGGAGCGCTATGCTTCGCGGGCTTCTTCGGCCGAATTACTGATTCGCCTCGGCGTACAGGATCGCGTTGTCGAGAAGCGTGTTCGCATAATTCTGGTTGTGCACGCCACGGTCCCCGGAGTTGTAGACGAAGATTGTGCACGATGTGTCCTCCGGCATCCTCGGAGAACGCCATGTGACAGGTCGGGCATCCTTCGCTCACGATGCCCGCGTGCGCTCCGGTACGATCACTGTAATCGTATTCCGGGATCTCGTAGGATCCGACACCGATGAACATGTCGGTCTGCGGGCTGGCGTGCGGTCCGAAATGACTCGATCCGCCCGCGATCTGCGCCATCACGTTGTCGTAGTCCCGGCGCGCCTTGTGGCACTGCATGCAGGTCTGACCGGGGCCGTAGCCTGCGGCGACCGGCGCACCGTCCGGGTCCGCGGGGTCGAAGTACGAAATCTGGACCGGGGCAACCGTCCGCAGCTGCGCGTCGTTACCGCCACCATCCGCTCCCAGGTGGGGATCGTGGCAGGTCGGGCAGCCGATCTGGCTCAGCAGCTCATCGAACTCGTACGTGAGGTAGGTCGGATCCGTGGTTCGGATGAACCCTTCCGACGTGTGGCAGTAGTCGCAGGAGCTACGGCCCCACTCCTCCGTGAGGGCTTCTGGGTCCCCGCCCGCCGACAGGGCATGGCCGGAAGTCTCCCACTCGCCAATCTGGGTGTCGTGGCACCCGGCGCACAGCGAGTTGTCCCACGTCGAGAACGAGATCTCGGGCTGGTGGGCGTTGAAGTCCGGGCCCATGGCACCGTGGCAGGACTCGCACTGCACGCCCTCGAGGATCGCCTTGCGGGCCAGGCCTTCCTCGGAGTCGTCACCGATGTACCCGCTGTAGCCGTCGTCGGGCTCCACGCAGTTCGCGGGATCGATCTCGGTGTCGCCGAACTCGACCGTGCAGTTGAAGCCGGTCGTGTGGCATTGCAGACAGTACAGGTTCTCCTGGTCCGCCGCTTCGAGGTCGTCGTACGCGAACCGGTGTCCGGTGGTCATGTACTGGTTGATCGTCGTTGCATGGCAGTGCAAGCAAGCCGAACCGAAGTCACCCTGGAAGGCGAACTCGCTTACCGTACCGGATTCGCCCGGAGGTCCTTGTTCGCCCGGATCGCCCTGATCGCCTTTCGGACCCTGCGGACCGGTGTCGCCTTCGCATCCGAACGACACGAGCGCCACCGAAAGCGCCAGCAGCATTCCAAACCCTCTTCGACCCCTCATTTGCTCTCCTCCACTTTCTCGAATTGCCGGAAACCCGGTCCGGCGGCCTCGGAAGTCAGATATATCGACGGGCGATCACAGAGCACGAAACGTACCGTACTCCCCCGCTTCCGTAATTTTACCCATGCGAGCCGTAAATAGCCAGCCCACAATGACTTCTATCGTTGAGTCCACGATTGGCGGGTGCTGAGGGCTCGGTCGCCACCGGGGGTGAATTGGCCAGCAGGGGGACGGAATGTCTCAGTTCAGCACTGGAGGTACGGTCAGCGCCAGCCAGGCGGCGGTAATGACTATGGCGACCATCACGAAGATCTCGATCCGGACCGCGAACCTCAGATGGGAAGCGTCGTCGGTCGCTACCAGTCTCGGCAGCGTCTTCCATCGGTGCCAGGCGCCAAAGCCCACGAGCAGTGTGAACCCGGCGCCTTTCGCGAGAACGAGACGCCCGTACTCCGTCGAGATCAGAAAGCTCGGATCGCCGAGAAACAGAAGGTCCTGGAGGATGGCGGTACCGATGATCACCCCGACGGCGAGGAAAGCCCGGGAGGAAACCCGGCTCGCCACTTCGTGATAGCGCCAGCCTCCGCGCGGAGTTTCGGGGTGGTCGGGCAGGACCGCGAGGAGCAGAACGCCTCCGAGCCAGATCGCGGCGGCGCCGAGGTGAAGAGCGTTCGCGGGAAGGGCGAGTGCCGGCTCGATCGTCGCGGGGTGACCCGCGGCCGCGCCGACCACGACCGCCAGCATGGCGAGCAGCCCCGCGACACGTCCGGCTCGAGCTCCCCCCGCCAGGAAGAAGGTCAGAGCGACCAGGAGCACCCGGCTGCCCTCGACGATCCCGATGCGGGTTCGGATCGCGGCCGAAAACCCTGCGAACAGGCCCAGGTCGGTGGGCCGGACGTCCAGCAGCCAGTCCAGATAGTCCAGTCCCAGGAGCACGGTCGCCAGCAGTGCCGAGGCCGCGGCGGCCCGAAGCACGGAGGGTTCTCTGACCAGGCCGCTTCCGCCCGCGAACCACAGCACGCCGGCGGAAGCCAGCAGGCAGGCCAGCCCGAACCCGCGGAACAGGGTCCGTCGAAGTGGCGGTGCCGAGGCCGACTCCTCGATGGCGGTCGGGTCCGGGGTCGTGGCCGGGTCCGCGGTGGGGGAACGTGTGCCGGCGGTTGACGGGGCGGCTTCCTCTTCCTCCACCACCACGAACTCGATCGTGCCTCTCACGCGATGGCCATCCACCGACACCGTGCTCCATTCGATCGAGTAGCGCCCCGGTTCGAGCGCCGGCAGGGCCGCTCGTATCTGGCGGGGAACTCCCGCGATGCCCCTGACGGAGAGGAGAGTCGAGTCACCCGCCGGAAGACGAAGCAGGAGACGCGACAGCGTCGGCTCCACGGGCGTCGAGAACTCGAACAGCGCGTCTTCGGGTACGGTGAGCAGCGCCTCTCCATTCGCCGGAACCGAGCGCTCGAGTCGCGTGTGGCTCGCGGGTCGGGCGACGGGCGTGCCCGGACCCGGGTGCAGATGGAGGTTCGCGTGCTCGGCGAGCTCCGGGCGGGCGATCGCTTCACGTACGGGAAGCAGGGACGCAGCCAGAGCCACGACCACGAAGAGCACCCAGCTCTTCGCGATCCCCCCGCGGACGCAGTCGTCTCTGCGCGCGGACTCCGACCGAGCTGGGTGTGACATGAAATTCGATCTCCGGGTTGGCCGCTCGCCGGTCCGGTACCCCCCGGCCGGCACCCTCATCCTACGCTCGAGTTCACGAGCGGGCAAAACGGATCGGGTCGTTCGAACAGGAACCCGCCGTCCGCATGCGTGTTGTCAATAGGTTCGATGACGAACTCCCCGGAGGACTGAGATGCAACGAGCCCGACCAATCACGAGGGCGCTGCCGTTTCTGGCGCTCGCGAGCTGGGCCGCGGGATGCGGCGGCAATGATGCGCCGGCCGGTCCCGCCGGACCCCCGGAGCCCGCTCCCGCACCGATCCTGACGTTCCAGCCGGAGACGGTGAACCTCGGCGAGTCTCGTTCCACGACGATTCGGATTCGGAATACGGGGACGGCGGCGGCCGGGCCCGTAGACCTCGTTGCCGGGACGGTACGGGCGCCCGGCGGCGCATCGATCCCCGGTGCGGGCCTGTCGGTGACGCCCGCTCGCATCGCGACACTCAACCCGGGCGACGAGCGAGAAGTCGACGTCTCGCTCGCTCTTCCCGAGACCCTCGCCGGTGGGAGCTACGCCGTCGGGCTCGAGGCCAGAGCCGGCGGTACGACGCTCGCCTCCCTCGGTGTCTCATTCGCGGTCGTTCCAGCGTCCGGGTCCACTGTGGGGTCCGTGAAGATCGCGGGACCGGTCGGAGGATTGGAGCAGGGTGAAGTCTTTCAATTCACCGCGGAAGTCAGAGATATCTCCGGCGCCGTGATTGTCGATCCGGTGGTCGACTGGAGCGTGACTCCGGCGGGGGCCGGGCTGGTCACGGGCGATGGGAGATTCGTGGCCTACGACGCGGGACCGCTCCAGGTCGTGGCCGAGTCGCAGTCGGCCGCCGATACCTTCGCCCTGACCTCTACTTCGCGCGCCGCTCCGACCGGACAGTTCCGGACGATCGCCAACGGGAGCGTCGAGACGCGTTATACCTCCGATCACTGGGAGCATGGTTCCACCGCCTATTCCGGCACCTGGAGCTGTCGGAACGTGCCGAACGGAGCCTGCGGGGATGCGCTGTTCGTGTGGGACCTGTCCGGCGGAGCGCCGGTCCTCGTCGATTCGGTGATCGTCGACGCCCGGGTCGTGAACGACATCAAGGTGAGCACCGATGGGCGACTCGGGATCCTCACGCACGAGCACTCCGACGACATGCAGAACGGGGTCACGTTGCTGGATCTCACCGATCCGAAGCGGCCGGAACTGATCGTCCGCTTCACGGCGCCCGATCTGACGCCCGGAGTTCACAACGTCTGGATCGAGGGCGACTACGCCTACCTGGTGGTGGACGGGACCTCGCCCGCCTCCGGCCTGCGGATTCTCGATATCTCGGACCCGGCATCGCCGACGATCGTCGCATCCTTCTACGGAGGCGCCAGTTTCCTGCACGATGTGTACGTGCGCGATGGACTCGCCTTTCTGTCGCACTGGGATGCCGGGCTGATCATTCTCGATGTGGGCAACGGCGTGAAGGGGGGTTCGCCGATCTCGCCCCGCGAGGTGGGGCGGATCGACATTCCCGGCTACTGGGTCCACAACGCCTGGTACTGGCCGGACGCGGGATATGTCTTTCTCGGCGACGAGATCAACCTGCCCGGACGGGTCCGGGTGGTCGACGTGCGGGATCCGGAGAAACCCGTCGAGGTCGCCTCGATCTCGAAGCCGGGTTCCGCGCCACACAATTTCTGGGTCGACGAGGCCCGGGGGATCGGGTACTTCGCGTGGTACGAGGCGGGGGTGCAGGCGTTCGACGTGAGCGGTGAGTTGCTGGGAGATCTCGAGCGTCAGGGCCGCTTCATCGCGGATGCCGGTTATGCGCCGGGCGGCGCCTGTGTGACCGCTTCGCAGCAATGCGCCTGGGCCCCCCAGCTGCATGACGGCCGACTCTACGTTTCCGACATGAATACGGGCCTGTGGGTACTCGACCCCGAGTTCTGACCGGTCCCGGGCCGGGGTGGCGTCGGTGGCTGCCGGGAAGGTCGTTCCGGATCACGGTCTCGGTCCTGATATCGGTTCCGATCCTGGCCGGGGTAGGCTGCGATGACGACGACGGAGCGATGCGTCCGTCCGAAGACGCTGGCACGGAGGCCGACGCCGCCCTGCTCGTCACCGTGGCTCTTTCGGACGAGGTGCTTCGCCTCGATCCGGAGAACGGCGTCGTCCTGTCACGGATCCCGGTAGACCCGCGTCCCTCCGAGAGCGACGAGCCGCACGGCGTAGCGGTATCTCCGGACGGCAGGCACTGGTACGTCACCCTGGCCCATGGCGATCCTACCCTGTCGAAATTCGAACGCGAAGGCGACAGGCTCGTGGGTCGTGGGTCGCTGCACGCAGCCGGTGCGGCGCGTGTGGAGCTCAGCCGCGATGGACGGGTCGCCTTCGTCGCCGACTACGATCGGTCTTCGCCCGGCGCCGACGGAGAGATCGTGGCGATTCGAACGCGGGATCTGGAAGTTCTGGCCCGCAGTCGGGTCTGCGCGGGGCCACACCACGTCCTTCCCGATCCGAGTACGGGACAGGTGGCCGTGGCCTGCAGCCTCGGCGACGAGATCGTGATCCTCGATGCGACGGAGCTGAGCGAGATCCGTCGTTTCCCGGTGGATCCGGAGCCGGGCGAGCCCGGAGCGCCCCGGTTCAAGCCCCTGAATCTCGCCTGGTCACCGGATGGCGATCGCCTCTACGTGGCGCTCCACCTGGCCGACAGGGTGCGCGTCTTCGAGCCCACGGGGGAGAGGATCGGAGATGTCCCGACGGGGCGGCGGCCGGCGCAGGTCGCCGTGTCGGGGGACGGATCGATACTCGTGTCCGCGAACCGGGGCGACGGAACCCTGTCGGTGATCGACGGGCCCGGGCTCGCCGAGCGGTCCCGCATCGAGCTGGGCGCAGCCCACCCGCACGGCATCGCGCTGAGCGGCTCGGCGGAGATGGCCTTCGTCACGTGCGAGGGGACGACCGGAGCGCCGGGCCGCACCGTGGCGGTGCGGCTGGGCCCGGAGCCCTCGGTCGCCTGGTCGTCCGAAACCGGCCCCGTGCCGCTCGGGATCGTCTGGCGACCACCGGCCGCACCGTAAGGTCGCAGGGTCAGACGTTCGCCAGGGCTCTCTCGAGACGCTCCTGCGCCTCTTCCGCCACCGGCTCGAGTCCTTCGGCGGCCGCGATCTGCATCATGACGGTCGGCCGCGCGATCGAGACCTCGGAACCCGTTCCGGTCTCGGCCACGACCACATTACACGGAAGCATGAGGCCGATCGTGTCCTCGGCCGAAAGCGCCCGGTGCGCCAGCGGAGGATTGCAGGCCCCCAGGATCACGTAGGGACGAAAATCGACGTCGATCTTCTTCTTCAGCGTCTCACGCACGTCGATCCTCGTGAGAATCCCGAATCCCTCTTCCTGCAACGCGGCCTCCACCCGCTGCACGGCATCGTCGTACGATACCCCCGGCAGCGCCCGGTACATTCCGAACTCGTTCTCCCGCATCGTTCCTCCGCCTCGGTCTACAGGTTTACAATCGCCGGCATCGTCGTCCGGTCACGACCTTGCATTGGAGCCTCGGGGGCGGTCCCTTCAAGATCGTGAAACGAATCGTACCCGCCGTCCTGCTCCTGGGTCTCGCGGCCTGTTCCTCGAACCCCGAACCGATGACCTCGGTCTCCTCCGGCTGGAGCGAGCAAGGCGAAGCATCCTGGTACGGGCCGGGCTTCCATGGAAATCGTACCGCATCGGGAGAAGTGTACGACATGGAGGCGATGACCGCCGCTCATCGACAGCTTCCGTTCGGAACTCGCGTCCAGGTCGAGAACCTCGACAACGGCCGCCGCACGGTGGTCCGGATCAACGACCGGGGGCCGTTCGCGCACGGACGGATCATCGATCTCTCCAGGGCGGCGGCCCGAGAGGTGGGGATGCTCGGAACCGGCGTCGCCGAGGTCCGGCTCCGCGTCCTCGAAGCGCCGGCGCCACCGACCTGCAGTCACGTGCAGGCCGGCGCGTTCGCGAACCGGGCCAACGCCGAAGATCTGGCGCGGCAGATCCGACGCCGGGGAGAGACGGTGCGCGTCGAGAGCGGAGGCGACGGACTCAGCCGGGTGCTGATCGGTCCGTTCGCGGAGTATCGCGAGGCGGAGGAGGTACGGGAGAGGTACGGGGGTTCGATCCGTCCCTGCGGGGGCTTCTGATCGGGGCCCGCGACGGCGGAACGCGGGAGTCCAGAAACCCGCGCGCAGCGTCAGGGTATGGTCTGCAAACGGCAGCTGCGGAGTCAGAGGTCGGAATGAACGGGCGGTCCGCCGGACGTGGGACCCACGGTGTTCAGGGAGAACCTGCATGAAGTGGAATCGAAGTCTGATCCTTCCGGCGCTGGTCGTCGCCGGGGCCGCCGTCTCCCATCTCGCGACACCGTCGCGGGCCGAGGCGCAGTATTTCGGCCGAAACAAAGTCAATTACGAGTCCTTCGACTTCAAGGTGCTCAAAACCGAGCACTTCGACATCTACTACTACGAGGATGGAGAGGAGATCATCCCGGAGGCCGCGCGGATGGCCGAGCGCTGGTACGCGCGGATCTCGCGTCTCCTCGATCACCAGCTGAGCGGCCGCCAGCCTCTGATTCTCTACACGAGCCACCCGCACTTCGAGCAGACGAACGCCGTATTCGGCGAGATCGGAGAATCGACCGGCGGCGTCACCGAAGTGCTCAAACGGCGGATCATTCTGCCGCTCGCCGGCCCTCTCGATGCGTCCGACCATGTGATCGGGCACGAGCTGGTGCACGCCTTCCAGTTCGACGTGACCAGCGTCTCGGGTGGCGGAGGCGTCGGGTTCCGGGGGCCGACGGCCCTCATGCTTCCGCTCTGGTTCATCGAGGGGATGGCCGAGTACCTCTCGATCGGCCCGGTCGATGCTCACACGGCCATGTGGATGCGGGACGCGGCGGCGGGTTGCTGCGGCCTTCCGACGACCACCGACCTCTCGGCCAGTTGGGAGTATTTTCCGTACCGCTGGGGACAGGCGTTCTGGGCCTTCGTGGCGGGACGCTGGGGCGACGAGGCCGTGGGCAAGGTGCTCAAGGTGGCCGGCCGTTCCGGAAACCCCGAGGGCGCACTCGAGGTGGTCCTTCAGACTTCGATCGCCGAGATCAACCGGGAATGGCACCAGTCCATCTACGATGCCTACGAATCGGTGGCGACCGAGGTCGTCGACCCCGAGATGGTCGCGCGAATGATCCCGGAGCTGCCGGAGGTGGAGTTGCCCCTCGATCCGGACGCGGATCCCAGGCCGAAGGACTTCAAGCTCGACGAGGACGAGCGAAAGGAGCTTACGCGGCAGCTGTTCAGCGCTCAGCATGACGGGGCGCGGCTTCTCTTTTCGAAGCGGACCAGCGGAGGCGGTCTGAATATCGGACCGTCCCTGAGTCCCGATGGCAGCCGGATCGTCTTCCTCTCCGAAAAAAACCTGTTCGCGATCGAGATGTTCCTGGCCGACGCCAACACCGGTGAGATCCTCAAGCGGATCACGAAGAACGCGACGGACCCGCACTTCGAGAGTCTGCAGTTCATCAACTCGGCCGGGGCGTGGAGCCAGAGCGGCGACATGTTCGCGTTCGGTTCGATCGTGGGGGGCGACGCCGCCCTCACCATCCTGGATCCGCGCAACGGGGACAAGGTCGTCGAGCACCGCTTCCCGGGACTCGGTGAAGTCTACACGCCGACCTTCTCCCCGGATGGTCGCAGGGTCGCGTTCTCGGCGATCGTCGGCGGTTTCACCGACCTGTTCGTCGCGGACGTGCAGACCGGCGAACTGCGACGACTGACATACGATCTGTTCACCGATCTGCAACCGGCCTGGTCTCCCGATGGGGCGGCCATCGCCTTCGTGACCGATCGCTTCTCGACCGATCTGCCGCTCCTGGGATTCGGAAACTACCGGTTGGCCGTCATCGATCCGGACGATGGAGAGATTCAGGCGCTGCCCGTCTTCGGCCGGGGCAAGCACATCAATCCGCAGTGGACGAGCGACGGTCAGGGGATCTACTTCATCACCGACGTCAGTGGAATCAGCAACGTATACCGCTTCGATTTCCGGGGCGGAGACCTGGCCCAGGTCACCGACCTGATCACGGGGATCAGCGGCATCACCGCTACGAGCCCCGCGATCTCGACCGCGGCCCGGGCGGACCGGCTGGCGTACACGGCGTTCGAGGGCGGAGACTACAACATCTACGTGATCGAAACGCCCGAGCAGCTCGCCGGCGAGCCGATCACGGGCGAGATCGAGGGAGTGAGCCCCGCGGTGCTGCCGCCCCAGGACCGGCCGCCGGGACTCGTCTCGGTGATGCTCGAAGAGCCCGAGCTGGGCCTGCAGGACACCCTGACGTTCGGAGCGGGGGAGTACAGTCCGAAGCTGAGTCTCGACTACGTGAGTCAGCCGCAGATCGGTGCCGGTGTCGACCGGTACGGTGCCTTCTTCGCCGGGGGAATCTCGCTCTTCTTCAGCGACATGCTCGGCAACCGGAATCTGAGCACCGTCCTGAACATCAACACCGCCTACGGAGATCTCTTCAAGAGCTCGGCGCTGATCGCTGCCTACGAGAATCGACGCACCCGCTGGAACTGGTTCGTGGAAGGCGGGCAGATTCCCTACGTGAACGTAGGCTACGAGGCGGCCGGATACGACGGTAACGAGTATAGGGAAGTCGAGAGACGCATCTGGCAGGTAAGCCGCCAGCTGATCACCGGGGTGACCTATCCGTTCAGTCGGGCGAGCCGGTTCGAGGTATCCGGCGGATACCAGAACCTCGACTACTCCGATGAGCGCCGGATCACCGTGTACGACGCGTTCACCTTGCAGGTGATCGGCCAGGAGACCATCGATCTCCAGGCCCCTCGATCCCTGAACCAGGGCCTGTTCAGTACGGCGCTCGTCTACGACAACACGGTCTACGGAGGAACGGGTCCGATCCTGGGTCAGCGATATCGGCTGGAGCTGTCCCCGAGAATCGGAGACCTCAACTACCTCGGGGCCCTGCTGGATTACCGGAAGTACTTCATGCCGGCCCGTCCCTTCACGATCGCGACGCGGTTGATGCACTACGGAAGATACGGAAGCGACGCGGAGGCCCGATGGTCCGCGATCGACGAGAGCTCGCCGCCGGGCTGGGCCGATTACCCGGTTCTCAACGACCTCTATCTGGGGACACCCACGCTCGTGCGCGGCTACAACAGCGGCTCCTACAGCGCGGATGAGTGTGATTTCGATCCATCCAGCGGCAGGACCACCTGCAACACCTACGACCAGTTGTTCGGGAGCCGGGTCGCGGTGGGCAACCTCGAGCTCCGCATCCCGCTGCTCGGGTTCTTCGGTGTGATCCCGTCGCCGGGATTCCCTCCGCTCGAGATCGCTCCCTTCTTCGACGCCGGGATCGCCTGGAACGACGCGAACGATCCCACCTTCTCCTGCGGTTCCGGAGAGACGGCGGGGCTGAACTGCCGGGAGATCATCACCAGCTACGGGGTCGCCGCTCGTCTGAACTTGCTCGGCTTCCTTATTATGGAAATGGACCTCGTGCACCCGAACAACCGGCCGGGTAAGGGCTGGTATTTCCAGTTCAACCTCGTCCAGGCATTCTGAGTTGTGCCGAGGAGCCCGGGTGGCGCGATTGTTCGCGTCGAACGGGACATCTCGATGTTCCCATCTTCATCGCGGGAGGACTTCGTGGGCTTGATTCTGAGCATTCTGATCAACGCGGCGGCCCTCTGGGTCGCGGCCCAGCTCCTCGCAGGCATCTCCGTCGACGGCACTTCGACCCTGCTGCTCGCGGCCCTCGTCTTCGGTGTGGTCAACACGTTCATCAAGCCGCTCGTGTCGTTGCTCTCCCTTCCGATCACGATTCTCACTCTCGGCCTGTTCCACTTCGTGATCAATGCGGGACTGCTGGCCCTCACGGCCTGGATCACGCCCGGATTCACGATCTCGGGATTCTGGGCCGCGCTGTTCGGCGCGATCATCGTATCGCTCGTCGCGACGTTCCTCGACGGGATCATGACGAGCGATTGACCGGAAATCGAAGGGACAATCCAGCGTGGATCACTTCGGAAGAGATCAACTGAAGGAACTGTTCGAGGTGACGGCCGGCCCCGCCGTCAGTATCTACATGTCGACCCATCGGAAAGGGCCCGACGTGGCGGCGCAGCCCCTGCGACTGCGTGCCGCGCTGCAGCAGGCGCGAGAGCTGATGGACGACGGCGAGCCACCTCGCTCGGATGCCCTGCTCCAGCCCTTCGAACAGCTCGTGGGCGACGAGGAGTTCTGGCGCCACCAGGCCGACGGCCTGGCGCTGTTCTCGAGCGACGGTTTCGAGAAGCTGTACCGGCTCCCGGCTTCCGTTCCGGATCTCGTCGTGGTGGCTCCCACCTTCCATACGCGTCCGCTGGTGGAGTTCCTCCAGGCGCCGGAACGATTCTGGGTGCTGGGTCTGAGCCAGAAGGACGTCCGCCTGTGGGAGGGCACCGTGTCCGGGCTGAGCCCGGTGAACCTGGATACGGTTCCCACCAGTCTTCGCGAGGCGCTCGGCTTTCAGATCGAGAAGGACCGGCTGTCCATGCACAGCTCGGGCGGTCACGGAAACAAGCCGATGTTCCATGGGCACGGGGCGGGTAAGGACGACACCCGGTCCGAGCTGGAGCAGTTCTTCCGCAAGGTGGACTCGGGGATTCAGGTCCTGCTCGAAGACGAAATCGGTCCGATCATCCTCGCGGCGGTGGACTACTATCACCCGATCTATCATGGAATCAGCAAGCTGGAGAACCTGGCCCCGGAGGGTATCATCGGGAACGTGACCGACTGGGATTCCGCGCGCCTGCACGAGGCGGCGTGGCCGATCGCGAAAGCGGGCGTGGACCGGAAAATCGATCAGGCCATCCAGCTCTGGGAGAGTTCCTACGGAAAGGGCAAGGTGGAGCGCGACATATCCGCTGCCGCCCGGCTCGCGGTGGCGGGACGGATTCGCCTGTTACTCAGCGAGAAGGCGCGGAGAATCTGGGGTCACTTCGATCCTGCCACGGGCGACGTCCAGGTCCTCCAGGAAGGCGGAACCGACCCGGGCGGCAACGCCGTCGACCTGATCGACGAGATCGCGGAGCGGACACTTCAGCTCGGCGGTCGGGCCCTGACCCTCGACGCGGGCCGCATGCCCACCGATACCGGGATCGCCGCCGTCCTTCGCTGACGACGAAAGGAAAACTCAGTAGTAGGGGTTCGCTCCCGCTTCGTGATTCGTGACGTCCACGATGTCGCGAATCTCCGGGAGCGACTCCTCCAGGATCCGGCGGATGCCCTGGGCCAGCGTCACGGCGGCCATACCACACCCCTGACAGCCCCCTTGCATCTGCAGATACACGACATCATCCCGGACGTCCACGAGCGTCACCGCTCCGCCATGTCCGGCGATGGAAGGGTTGATCCGGGTCTCGATCACGTGCTTGACGCGGTCGACCAGCGGTCCCTGGGGCGCATTCGCGCCGATGGGCTTGATGTTCGGACTCTCCACCTTGAACCCACTGCCTTGCAGGTTCTCGACCCAGTCCACCGTCGCGCCCTCGAGAAGCTCGGCGCTGTCAGCGTCCACGAAGAGCTGAAATCCGCCGCCGTCCAGCTTTCGGTCGCCTTCGTCGCTTTCACTCGTCTCGATCAGCGCAAGGTCGTATCGAGGCGCCAGCGGACTCGAGTCGAGCACCTCGATGCGGACGGCCAGATCGCCCTCCTCCATCTCCATGAAGGCGAGGACCCTCTCCCTCGCCTGGTCCGTAAACGTGATCACAGTCGATGCGTCCTCCTGATCGATCGGCCGGTCAGCCGCCGAGTGCGGCACGAAGGCCGAACAGCAGATTCGCCGGCCGTTCCGCCATCCGGCGCATGAAATACGAGTACCACTCCGAGCCGTACGGCAGGTAGATTCGCATGTTCAGCCCGTTCGAAACGAGCTGACGCTGATACTCCCGCCGTACGCCGTACAGCATCTGTAACTCGAAAGCGTCCTCCGGGATCCCCTCCCGGGCGACGTGCGCGAGCGTGGCGTCGATCATCCGCTCGTCATGCGAGGCGATGGCCGCCCGCGTTCCGCCGTCCAGCAGCAGGCGCATCAGCCGTATGAAACTGGCGTCCACCTCCGACTTCTGCTGAAATGCGACAGAGGCCGGCTCCTGATAGGCCCCCTTGCAGAGCCGGACGGGGGCACCGACCCGCACCAGTTCACGAACGTCCGCCTCGCTCCGCCTCAGGTACGACTGGATGACAATTCCGACATTGGTGTGTCTCTCGAATACCCGGTGGAAGATCTCCAGCGTCCGCTCGGTGTGTTCGGAGCTTTCCATGTCGATGCGCACGAAATTGCCTAGCGACTCTGCGTGGCGGACGATTCCCAGGATGTTCTCGAAGCAGAATTCGGTGTCGATGTCCAGTCCGAGCTGCGTCAGCTTCAGGGAAATCGTCGACACCGCCTCGCTGGCCTCGATCCGGTCCAGACTCGCCCGGTACGCGTCCGCCGCAGCCTCCGCATCCGCGCGCGCGCTCACGCTCTCGCCGAGGAGGTCCATCGTGACGCGGAATCCTTCGTCATTCAGAGCCTTGGCCGTGGCCAGCGCCTCATCGGAGGTCTCTCCGGCGACGAACTTCGCCGCCATGTGACCCGCCCCCGGGAGGTTCGTGAGGATGCTGCGGACGCCCTTGCTCTCGCTCATGAAGAGCAGCGTTTCTCTGAGCATCTTCAGTGTCCTTCCCGTTCCTGGAGAACCCGGCGGAACTCGTCGACGCCGAAAAGTGACTCGACGCGGAATCCTGCCTCTTCGATCGTTTCGCGTCCGCCTTCCTGGCGGTCGACGGCGGCCAGGATCATGAGGACCGTGCCCTCTTCGGCCTTCACGGCCTCGCAGGCCTGGAGCGCCGAGCCTCCCGTCGTGATCACATCCTCCACGACGATGACCCTGCCTCCGGACTCGAAGCAGCCCTCGATCTGGCGAGCGGTTCCATGTCTTTTCGCTCTCTTGCGCACCGAAAAGGCATGAATCGGCCGGCCTCTCCGGAAACTCTCGCCGGCGATCGCGTACGCGATCGGGTCGGCGCCCATGGTCAGACCGCCGATCAGATCGGGCAGGAGACCGGACGCCTCGATCGCCTCCAGGCCCACCTCCCCGAGAAGAACCTGTCCTTCGGCGTGCATGGTCGTCGTCCGGCAATCGATGTAGAAGTCGCTCTTGCGGCCCGATGACAACGTGAAGTCGCCCAGCCGGAACGACCGGTCGACGAACAGGTTCAGCAGGCGTTCACGTGCATTCATGGCAGGTTCCGAAGAGCTTGATGTGGCGTGTGATGGGTGCGAATCCCGCGGCCTCCGCGACGGCCGTCAGCGCCCGGTCCACCTCGGGGTCATCGAACGGAGAGACCCGTCCGCATTCGGTGCAGATCAGATGGTCGTGCCGCGCCGCGCCGAGCTGTACCTGATACCGCTTGAAGCCTTCATCGAAGTCGTGCTCCGTGGCCAGACCCAGCTCCACCAGGAGAGCGAGCGTCCGATAAATCGTGGCCTTGCCCAGACGCTCTCCCCGCTCCCGCAGCTCGCCGGCGACCTCGTCGGCCGAGAAATTCCGCGGCGACTCGAACAGCAGGCGCGCGATGGTCTCACGCTGGTGCGTAAAGGGAAGCTCCCGCTCCCGCAGCTCGCCCCGCAGCACCTCCATCAGGAGGGCCGCGCAGCCGAGCGGCGGGCGGGTCGCCGGTACCGCCGGACTCGATTCGGTCATGCTGCTCCAGGTTCGTCTCGCCGAGCGCTCGGAGGTCGATCGGCGTTCGTCTCACGAAGGCCGGGGGATCCCGGCCGGGTCAAACTAGCAAGATCGATAGCGCGTCTCAACGAGGGAAGCTACCCTGCCCGAAGCCGGGCCGGGCGAGACTGTTAGATCGATTCGGTGTACGATCGGTTGCGTACCCGGATCCGGCGAGCATCTTGCCGGGGGGGAAGCGGTCATACCGCCCTGACAGTCACCCGATCGTACGGAAGTCGTCATGGATGTCACGTTCAGGACATGTTGCCCATCCCACGCCGGAAGAAGGACCGTGAGGCCCGTCTCCTTGCTGGTCGTCGGTCTGGCGATCGTACTCCTCGCTGCTTGTGGCGGCGCATCCGGTGGAGATGGCGATGCCGCCGTGGCCGGAGACCGAACGGATCCGGGATCGGTCGCCGCCGGGTCGGGTCAGGAAGCCGACGGCGCCCCGCGACTCGGCCCGGATGGCCGGCCGGTTCGCGTCGAGCGGGTCGCGGTCGGCGGAGTCCCGATCTCGGTCGAGATCGCGGATACCCCCGGATTGCGAGAGCACGGATTGATGAACCGGGACGAGCTGCCGGAGGACTACGGAATGCTCTTCGTCTATCCCGACGAGCGGATCCGGAGCTTCTGGATGCGGAACACGCGCATTCCCCTCGACATCGCGTTCATCGACAGGAACGGATCGATCGTCAACATCGAGCAGATGCAGGCGCAGACGGATGAGAACACGCTGTCGGCCGGACCGGTGATGTACGCTCTCGAGATGAACCTGGACTGGTTCGCTTCGAACGGCGTCGAACCCGGCGACCGGCTGGAGTTCTGAACCGGCCGGCGCAGGAATCCGTCGCGAGGGACGCGTCGGATGTCAGAATTCAGTCTCTTCGAACCCAAAGGCGGGTATGAGGATGGAGAAGCACAGGATCGAGAAGGACTCGATGGGGCCGGTCGAGATTCCGGTCGAGATGCTCTACGGCGCACAGACGGAGCGGGCTCGCCGGAACTTCCCGATCAGCCGGCTTCGTTTCGACCGTCGGTTTCTCTATGCGCTCGGAGCCATCAAGCGGGCCGCGGCGGAGGTCAATGAAGAGCTGGGCCTGCTGGATTCCGAGCGTGCCGGTGCGATTCGGAAAGCCGCCCAGGAGGTCATGGATGGCGACCGACGGCGGTTCACGTCTCGGCGCTGTTCGCGGTGGAAGGCGAGCTGCTGCCCGCTCTCTCGCACCTGGGGACCGCGCTGGGGTCCAAGGCGCGCGAGTTCGATGGGGTCTACAAAGCGGGCAGGACCCACCTGCAGGATGCGACACCCATGCGACTGGGACAGGAATTCGGCGGCTATGCCAGCCAGGTGGCCCACGGCGTGAGACGAGTCGAGATGGCGCGCGAGTCGCTCCGGGAGCTGGCGATCGGGGGAACGGCGGTGGGGACCGGGATCAATACGCACCCCGAGTTCGGGCGTCGCATGGCGGAACGGATCAGCGAGATCACGGGAGTGCAGTTCCGGGAGGCCGAGAACCACTTCGAGGCGCAGGGCGCTCGGGACGCGGTGGTCGAGATGAGCGGGATGCTGAAGGTCGTCGCCTGCAGCCTGATGAAGATCGCCAACGACATCCGCTGGCTGGCCTGCGGGCCGCGGTGCGGGCTGGGAGAGATCAACCTTCCGGAACTGCAGCCGGGCTCCTCGATCATGCCGGGGAAGGTGAACCCGGTGATGTCGGAGATGGTGACGATGATCGCGGCGCAGGTGATCGGAAACGACGCGGCGATCACCATCGGTGGTGAGCGGGGGAATCTGGAGTTGAACGTCATGATTCCGGTGATGATTCACAATCTCCTCGAGTCCGTGGAGATCCTCTCCACCGGCAGCCGGACGTTCGCCGACCGCTGCGTCGATGGGATCACGGCGAACGCCGAGGTCTGCATGCGGTACGCCGAGACCACCGGCTCGCTCTCGACGGCTCTCGCGCCCGTGATCGGGTACGATCGGGCGGCCGAGGTGGCCAAACGTTCCTTGAAGGAAGACAAGACGCTGCGTGAAGTCGTGCGCGACATGAAGCTGATGAGCGACGAGGAGCTCGATGCCATCATCGACTTCGCCAAGATGACGGCTCCGAACGTAGGCTGACCCGCTGCGCGGGCCGGTCGAGGTCAATCACCCACGGGATCGGGGAATTCAGAGATGCGGATTCTGGTCGGGACGGACGACGGCCTGAAAGTCATTCGCTGGATCGAGGGCGAGCGCAGCGGGCGAATCGCCGAGACGCACTTCGAGGGTCGTCAGGTCTATCGGCTGGCCGCCACGGACCGTCGTGTCTGGGCCGTCGTGCCCGAAGAAGGGCTGTTTTACAGCCACGATGCGGGGGGCACCTGGAATTCGGCCGCGGAGCGATTCGACGGTGCGATGGTTCGTGCGCTCGCGATCGCGCCTGCCGATCCGTCGGTCGTCTACGTCGGAACCGAGCCGGCGGGCCTGTTCGAAACCCGCGACGGCGGTCAGTCGTGGGACGAACTGCCGGCATTCCGTGAGCTGGGGGCGCGCGAGTCCTGGAGGGACTACGGAAAGAGATCGGCCCACGTGGAGACGATCGCGTGCGATCCGAACGATTCCCGACGGCTCTACGTCGGGGTCGAGATCGGTGGAGCGTACCGGACGGATGACGGGGGACGGAGCTTCACGGGAATCAACGAGGGGATCTTCGACGACATTCACGAAATCGAGGTGGATCGTTGGGATCCGAGCCGTATCTATGCCGCGACCGGGGGAGGGCTCCACATCAGCCGGGACCGGGGCCTGCACTGGCGGCGCCACGAGACCGAGATCGGAGAGCTGTACTGCACCCGGTTCGACCTGATCTCGCGGGGGGTCGAGGTATCGAGCTCCGGGCAATCACGCCTCGTGCTGGCCACGGCGGACAACACTCCTTCGCAGTGGAGCGGACGGAAGGGAGAGGCGAAGGCAAGGTTGTGGCTCAGTCCCGATGCGGGCGAAAGCTGGACGCCGTTGCAGCTGTCGGGTGTGCGCGATTCCGGCGCGATCATGGACGTGGCCGACGATCCGGCTACGGAAGGGGCCGGACTGATCGGCACCTCCTCGGGCAACCTGTATTACGGGCGGGCCGCGGGCGGGAAGTGGACCCGGATCATGTTCGGCATGCCGGCCGTCCGCTCCATCCTCGTCACCTGAGCGGGGAGGCGGCCCCGGGC